>JAYVND010000700.1:0-9568 GCA_043758635.1 Bdellovibrionales bacterium | reverse complement strand
AACGATCACGTTGATCTCCTGGGCTGCGCTATTCAGGTACAGAACGCTGTCGTCAATTCCCGGTGCCGTATCGATCAACATAAAATCATATTGTCGTTCGAGCAGAGCAACCTCATCCAGCAAGTGTTGCTTTTCAAAAACTGAAATGCGACTCATTTCAAAAACGCCGCTACCGCCAGGGATCAACGTTACGTTTTTCGCGACTTCCATCAAAATATCTTGAAGCGAGCACTCGCCTTTCAAGACATCGAAAAGATTCCGAGTGGGTCGCGCGTTGAACATGATATCAACGTTCGCCATGCCGAAATCGCCATCTAGAATCAATACTTTTTTACCTTCGCGACCCAAGTGGAGCGCGAGGTTCGCGGTGATCGAAGTTTTACCAACGCCACCCTTGCCAGAAGTGATGCTGATCACACGCGTGCGTGCCGGGACTGTTGAGAGTTGAAAGCCCGAAGCCATTAGCGAGTCTCCTTCTTAAATTTCGAAAGCTTGAAGATCAAATCAAGTACTCGCTCTTTGGTCGCGAGCTCAATGTCTTCGGGAATGCGATTGCCAATTCCAAATGAGTGGAGAGGCTTCTGTGTCTTTCGTTGAATATTGTAGATCAGACCGTGCTGAACCGACTGATCCAGATTCGTTACGATGAGGTCGTTGTAGTCCGTGACGCGGTAGCGTTTCGCAATCTCGTACGCATCACCATCTTTGCTCGTCGCCGATACACAGAAGTGCGTCTGCGCTGCGACGCCTTCTGGCGGGAGCAGCGACTTAAGTAAATGAATTTCGTCGAGGTCACGCAACTGAAGTCCTGGAAAGTCGACCAAGATATGATCCATCCCGCCCAATTGATTGAGAACCCACTCCCAGTCTTTGCGATTGCGCACGACTGCGAATGGAACATTCAAAATCTGGCAATAGATCTTCATTTGATCGACGGCTCCGACCTTCATCGAATCCGCACTCAAGATCGCGACGCGTTTTTTCTCTCGCACCACAAGCTGCGAGGCCATCTTGACAAGCGTCGAAGTTTTACCACTTCCCGCTCCCCCCGTGAACAAGTGCACGCGCCCTTGAAAAGGGGTTGGATTGATCTGTACGTTGCTTAAGAAATAACGTGCGACCCATGAGTCGATGTTCTGGCGTTTCTTTGCCTGAACCGGATCGATCTCCCGCTGTGCGGCTTGCAAGATTTCCACCGTGTTATCCACCGTGATCCCGGCTTCGGTCAGTTTTTGAAACATAGCGCTAAAATCGTACGGAATACCGAAGTCTGCGCCTGGATGCATTGTCGCAAAGGTCTGCGGAACTTTTTGAAATCCGTCGAGGACTTGCTGAAGTCGTGAAACCTCAGAGCGCAGAGTCTGGATCTCCGTCTCTCTGCCATCAACTGAAGTTGTTTGCTTCGGAGTTCCGCTGACCGCTTTGTTCAATGCGGCTTGGCTTGCGCGAAGATTTTGGCCTTCGACAAGTCCGCCCGTGACGGTTGCTCGCGCATCTCGCACCGCACGTTGGTCTTCATCGAAAAATGGATTGTTGCTAAAGGCCTCTTTCGCCGCTTGACGGATGCGAGCTTTGGCTTGCGCACTTGGCTCTGCCACTGCATCTGCAGGTGCGCTGGCATTGAATGCGGAAATAGCGACATCGGCCTGCATCCCACGAGTGAGTGCATTTTGCACCTCCGTGCGAGCCGCGGCCGGAAGACGTTTGACCGCCTCCCGTGTGTTGTGCACTGTCCACGTGTCTTCGTCGTCTTGATCCGTGCCCGCTCTTTCTCCGACCCGCTCACCGACCCGCTCACCGACCCGCTCACCGACGCCGCGAATTGCCGCACGTTCGGATTCAAGTCTCGATTGAACGGCCAGCTGAACTTCGGCGCGAGAGATTGGGGTGCGCGAAGGTTGAGTGCCCTGTGTTCGGTGCGCCTCGATCTTCGCCGCAGTTCGGACTTTCGCTTTTGCGTCAAGCTGCGCCTGGTGGCGCACTTCCAACTGGGCTTGCTCGCGCGCCTCGATTTGCATGGCTTTGCGAACTTCCATCTGCGCATGTTGACGGGCCTCAAGCTGCAGCTGCTGACGCGCTTCGATCAATGCTTGTTGGCGCATATCAACTTGTGCCTGCTGACGCGCATTCAACTGCGTGCCGCCTTGCCGACGAGCCCCTTCAGCGCGACTTGCATGCGCTTGCGGATATTCTTCTTCATCGGGGATGTCGATATAAGAAACCGCCGTCATGCGATGATTGCGGCGTTGTTCTGCCACCTCATCTTCGCGGTCTTGGCGTGCGCGCGAGTCGACCATTTTATCGATCAATACGCGCTGAGTTTTTGCGCCGCTGTTCGAAAACTTTTCGCGGTCGCCAATTGTTAGTTTGGATTCCGCAAATTTCTTGCGCTGAAGTGTCGACTCCGAGACCGCGGCCGTGACTTCCACGCTCGTTTCACCAGCCAAGCCAAATTTGCGGTTGTCACGCGCAGCAAGAATCACGGCGTCGGGCCCCAATTCGTTTTTCACCATTTGCAGCGCTTCCTTCATCGTCTTCGCTTCAAATTTCTTAACCCGCATTTGCCAACTCCACTGTTCCGACGGCTGAGATTCTCGTATCTGGGGTCAATTCATTGTGAGAGAGCACCACCAACTGCGGAATGAACCGATGGGTGAGCTTGAAGATGTGCCGCCTTGATGTCGGACTCGTCAGCAAAATCGGCTGTCCCGCAATTTCTGGATGGCGTTCGATCTCGCCCGCAATTCCTTCGATCATCCCGTGTGCCACTCGAGGATCCATCACAAGCTGGACGCCTTGCTCGGTTTGCAGGAGCGAGTTTGCGATCAATTCTTCTAGCTGTGAATCAAGGCTTAGCACTGGAACCTGCCCGTCTTCTGTTCGATATCTCGAGCTGATGCTTCGAGCCAATCCGCGACGAACAGTTTCGGTCAGAAGCTCAGCGTCTTTAGTGCGATGAGCTTCGTCGGCAAGCGTTTCAAAGATCGTGAGAAGATCACGAATTGAAACTTGCTCGCGCAGCAAATTCTGAAGAACTTTTACAACGGTTCCAAGAGGCAACGGATCTGGAATGAGCTCTTCCACAACTTTTGGATAGGTCTTTTTGAAGTTGTCGACAAGGGTTGCGACTTCCTGACGGCCGATCAGTTCGTGAGCATGGGTGCGCACAATTTCGGTGATGTGAGTTGCCATAACTGTCGGCAAATCGACGACGGTGTAGCCAAGCATCTCGGCTTCTTCTTTTTGGTTTTTCGCAATCCACAGAGCTTCTAACCCAAACGCTGGCTCTCGAGTCGGAATTCCGTCGATGGTTCCGCTCGTGTTGCCTGGGTCCATCGCGAGCATATACTCGGCACGCAGGCTTCCGCCGCCAACTTTGTTGCCCTTGAGGAGCAATCTATATTCTCCCGGCTCAAGCTGCAAATTGTCGCGGATGTGAATGCTCGGAACGATGATCCCAAGATCCAACGCAAACTGTTTGCGGATCGAGACGATACGCTCGAGAAGATCGCCCGATTCGTTGTGCTCGACGATATTGATCAACCCATAACCAACCTCGAGCTCGATCATATCGAGTGGCAAAAGATTTTCTATTTTCTCTTTTTCTGGCTTCACCGGCGCATCAGCCAATGCTTTGCGCTCCGTCGCGACTTTGTCTTCTCTGAACCGCGTGATCATCCAACCAAGGCCGGCAAGGCCAAGGCCCGTGATCGCAAACGGAAGGGTCGGCATGTTCGGAACGAGACCGAGAGCTCCGATGATTCCCGCTGCAATATAAAGAACTCGCGGTTTGACAAAGAGCTGGCTCATCACCTCGCCGCCCATGTCCTTTTCAGAACCAGAGCGCGTAACGATAATACCGGCCGCTGTTGAAATGATTAGTGCCGGAATCTGACTCACGAGTCCGTCACCGATTGTGAGTTTCGTGTAAGTTTGAGCCGCGGTTGCGACATCCAAACCATGTTGCAGAATTCCGATTAGGAGTCCGCCTACGATGTTGACGATCGTAATAACAATCCCTGCGATTGCGTCTCCTCGAACAAATTTCGAGGCACCATCCATCGCCCCGTAAAAGTCAGCTTCCTGCTCGATTTCTTTACGACGCTTTCGCGCCTGCTCTTCAGTTATGATGCCGGCGTTTAAGTCCGCGTCGATCGACATCTGTTTACCGGGCATTGCATCTAAAGTGAATCTGGCCGCGACTTCCGCCACGCGCCCAGAACCTTTGGTGATAACGACGAAGTTAATAATGACTAAAATCACAAAGACAATAAAACCGATGAAGTAATTGTCACCGACGACGAACGTACCAAACGCGTGAATGACTGAACCTGCCGCTTCGGGACCGTTGTGTCCACTTCCTAGAACCAAACGAGTGGTCGCAACATTTAGCGACAATCGAAAGAGTGTGGTGATCAAAAGAAGACTCGGGAAAACGGAGAAATCCAAAGCCTTGTTGGTGTACAATGCGACCAATAAAATAAGAATTGAGCTCGTCAGCGACAACGTCAAAGCGATGTCGAGCAAAAACGGTGGAAGTGGGACGAGCATGACGGCCAAAATCGCCATCAATGTGAAGGCAATTAGGAGATCGACGTTCTTTGAATATTTCTCAAATCTTTTGAGAAATAGAAATACTTGTTCCATCTATTTCCAGGCCTTTCGCTTCAACTTGTATATGTATGAAAGAACCTGTGCGACTGCGGTGAAGAGCTCGCGCGGAACCATCTGACCAAGCTTCATTGTTTTGAACATCGCTCTTGCGAGCGGCACGTTCTCCATGATTGGAATATTGTGGAGACGGGCGATCTCTTTGATTTTCTCAGCCACGTTGTCGGCTCCCTTGGCCACCAAAATCGGCGCCGCCATTGTCTCGGGATCGTAGCGAAGAGCGCAGGCGATGTGCGTTGGGTTCGTCACGATCACCGTAGCCTTAGGCACATTGGTGATCATACGCTTTTGAGCACGCTCGCGCTGAATGCGGCGAATGCGTGCTTTGATCATCGGATCACCCTCTCGAGATTTATGCTCTTCTTTAATCTCTTGTTTGGTCATCCGCATCTGCTTCTCGAGTGTCCACCACTGAAAGAAATAATCCGCTGCCGCAATGACCGCTAAGAAAATCCCAACGCCACCTAGCAAACGCAATGTCACATCTCCAATGAACACGACAAGCTGACGCATGTCGAGTGCCACGAGCGAAGGAATTTTCTCAGTGTGATCTTTCAAAAGAAGATAGAGGACTCCTGTAATGACCACGAGCTTGAGCAAAGATTTAAATCCTTCGACCAAGGCTTGAAGACTGAAGAGCTTCCCGAAACCGGCAATCGGATTTAGTTTAGCTAGATTAAAATCAAACGCCTCGTCGTTTGTGAGTAGGCCCACTTGAACAACCGTGCTCGCGACCGACATGATCGCCAGCATACAAACGAGCGGCCCCATGACGAAGATGCCTCGCTTGAGAATGTAGAAAGTGGCCGGTAAAAAATTGCCTTTGCGAGCGGCATCTAGGACAAAACTGCCCAGAGTTTGTGTGACCATTTCACTGCACTGCTCAAGAAAAAAACGGCCCATGAGCCAGAACATAAGCGCCGAGGTCAGAAGAATAAAAACTGAACCCAGCTCACGCGTCTGCGCAACCTGTCCTCGTTTTCTGAAATCTTCACGACGCTGCTGCGTCGCTTCTTCCGTTCGTTCCTCGTCGTCGCTCATCGTTCCTTCCTAGAAACTGGCGCCCGAAATGCGTTTCGAGCTTTCGCTCAAACTTTTCGTGCACCGGAGATTCAATCCTCGAATCTCTTTTGACGTCTCACACTCTGTTTGCTTCCACTTCGCTCAAGCACCAAAGGCCTTAATGAATTTGAAAAACATGTCTGCAAAATCAATCACCTGATGGTCGAGCTCCAGCATCAGTGCTGGAATTGCGACGATCATTACCAACAGTCCAGCCATGAAGTTGACATTCATACTCGTTACCAGCACGTTGATCTGTGGCACTGCCCGTCCCACGATTCCCATGGCAACGTTCACAAAGAAGATAGCAACTAAGACCGGGGCAGAGATCTTGATTCCGGCTTCAGTCACGGTCTGCAAGACCAGACCGCTATCCTTAAATATAGCAAGATCAATGCCACGGAGAGAGAGCGGAATCGCCGTGAAGCTTTGCGCTAGACCTTCAATAAAAAAGTGATGGCCGTTGAGTGAAAGAAATAAAAGTGTTGCGAGTGCTGCGTAGAATTGCTCGACCGTGGTGGTCTGTGTGTTCATTGATGGATTAAAAATGTGCGCGTTCATAAGACCCGTGCTCGTCGCAATGAGGTTTCCGCCGATGTTGACGGAGAAAAAAAACATGCGCGTGATAAAACCGAGAATAAGTCCGATCAGGACTTCTTTTCCAGCAAGCCACATAATGTCCGTGTTGAGATTGCTTTGTGTGAGCTCGCCATGCGGGACCACTGGCATTAAAACCATGGTGAGCACCACGGCGAACAAGACTTTCAAATGATTAGGAACCGAGTAAACGCTGAAAACAGGCCACGACACAATGAAGGCGGAGACTCGGATTAAAATCAAACCGAAAATCAATATATTCGTTTCGGAGAAATAAAAGGAAGGGAGCATTATTCCCTCACGAACGTGGCCATGTTTTCAAATAGGCCGATCGTGTAATGCGAAAGCACATCCATCATCCATGGGCCCGCGATCAGAATAACAATTCCGATGACGATCAGCTTCGGGATGAAGGTGAGCGTTTGCTCATTGATCTGAGTGACAGCCTGAATCACGCTGACGATCAGACCAACAATCAACGACGCGCCTAGGATCGGCGCCGATAAAAGTGCGGTCGTTTTAAGGGTGTCGCGTGCGAGAGTCATGATTAGATCTTCTGACATAATGAAATCCCCGTTTTACTGACACGCATAAATGGAAAGCAGAATCGGTCAAGGACTCAGGCGACATGCACGTTTCAACCGTGGCACGTCATCAGCCAAAACTCTGAACCATCGAACCGACGAGCAATGTCCAGCCATCGACTAAGACAAAAAGCATCAATTTAAACGGTAGCGAAATCACCGCTGGCGGAAGCATCATCATGCCCATTGCCATGAGGACGCTCGAGATGACCATGTCGATCACGAGAAACGGCAGATACAAAATGAAGCCGATTTGAAACGATGTTTTCAGCTCTGAAATAATAAATGCAGGTACCAAAACCATCGTTGGAACATCGACACGGGTCTTTGGCTTTTCCATCGTGGAGAGGTGAACAAAAAGAGCCAAGTCTTTGTCGCGAGTCTGATTGAACATAAACCGGCGCAGTGGAGCGAGTGCCGCCTCTGCCGCTTTGTCCTGCGCTATTGTACCTGCCAAATAAGGGCGCAACGCTTTGACGTTGATCTCCTCGAACGCCGGCCGCATCACAAAAAACGTCATAAAAAGTGCGAGTCCCACCATGATTTGATTCGGTGGCATTTGCTGTGTGCCCAAAGCTTGCCGCAAAAAAGAGAGAACAATGATAATGCGCGTGAAGCCGGTCATCATGATCAGAATGGCTGGCGCGAGGCTGAGCACTGTCAGCATGATGATAATTTTCAGTGTGTTGACGACTTCGTTCGGATTTTCGCCCGTTTTAAATCCGAGATTAACCGAAGGCAATGCCACCGACGACTGCGCAGAGGCCAGTGGCGCAAATGCCAAACACAAGAATCCAATTGCAAATGCCGCTAACCACCGCGTGGGGAGCGCGCGAATTTTCAAAACACCCGCCGAACATTGGCGCATGAGAGAATGGATCATCAACGACCTTTCCCAAGTCTTTGGCTAACAACATCGCGAATTTCTGAGAGACCGCGGAGTGCAAAGTTCTGTCCGCTATCGTCCATGTCATCATCGAATTCCATATCGGTCATTGCACCCGCGAAACTGTTTGGGAGTTCAACCGGAACTTCGTCATCAATCAAGGCGAGCGTTTTAATCATCGCGATATTATGATCGGTGATACCAATCAAAATCGACTCACCGGCAACCTGGATAATCGCAAGTGTCTTTTTAGGTCCAAGATGGTGCTGTGTGAGCACGCGGATCTTGGTGTTTTCGTTTCTCGACTTTGGCGAACGTGCCGACCAACGCTTCAAACCAAAACTAGCGGCACCAAATGCTGCGAGCAAGACACCCAGAGTGATGAAAATGCGGGTCATTCCTCCGCTCGCCTCTTTTTTCTCGTCGCTTACTTTTGTTAGTACCGGAATTTCATTCTCTGGCAAGCGTGCGGTTGCATCTTTTTTTGCCTGAGCCAAAGCGGCATCGACATCTATGCCGGCTCCAGAGCCGGCCCCTGAGCTGGCTTTTGAAGTGGTATCAATTGTCGGAGTCGCGGTTGAACCTCCAGCCGCTGCGGCACCGAGAACCGCTTGCGATGCTTCCGAATTCGCATCTTTTACTGCTGCTTTCTCAAACGCGGCTTTGTCCATTCTGTTTTCTTCGCCGCTTGTGTCAACTACCAGTCTCGTTGGTATCGCCTCAGAATTTTCAGGGGTCTCAACCACCGGTTTAGCGTGACGACGAGTCGCCTGCGAAGGCGAAGAATACGTCGAGACCGCAATCGCGGCCGCAAAGATCGCAACGGAGAAAGTCTTACCCGATAATCTCGATGCTATCAGGGATCGGTTCAAAATCACGCTTTTCACGAAAACCTCACTTTAGTTGTTCAACTCGCTCAGCTGGCGAGATGATATCCGTCAAGCGAACACCGAATTTTTCGTTCACCACGACGGCCTCGCCGCGTGCCACAAGCTTATCGTTGACCAAAACTTCCATCGGTTCGCCCGCAAGTTTTGCGAGTTCGATGACCGAGCCTTGACCAAGGTTCAAAAGCTCACTGACGAGCATTTTGGTGCGGCCAAGCTCAACCGTCACGCGAAGTGGGATATCCAAAATAAGGTCGAGATTGCGCTCTTTTCGACTGTCGTTGCTCGACACTTCTCCGCCGTTGAGACTTGTCACATTGCTTTTCTCTTCTGCCATTGCTTTATTCCTTTGCCTATTCTCTGGTCAGCTTTTTGGTCACTTGAACTGCGACCGACCCGTGATTGATTCCGTATAAACCTTTGTATTTGTTCACGCCTTCAACTTGGATATCGAATTCCCCGTTGGCATCTTGGTCTAGCGAGATCACATCGCCCAGCTTTAGCCCCATCAAGTCGCGAAGTGTGATCTCGGTTTCTCCCAAATCAACCTTCATATCCACATAGGTGTCCATCAGCTGCTCTTGAAAAATTCCGGCCCAGAGGCGCTTGTCCATCTGATCAGATTCGACCTGAAATTGATTAGATAATTTTTGTTTGATTGGTTCAATCGTTGCGTAGGGGATCACGAGCGTGATGGTACCATTCGCATTTTCAAGCTCAACGTCAAAGGTTGACGCAATCACGACGTCTGTTGGCGGCACGATACCGACAAACTGCGGATTGATTTCGGTCCGCACAAAACTCGCGTCGATTCTCTCAACCGAAATCCAGGCCTGCTCTAAGTCGTCGATCGCGAGATCCACGACTTTTTTGACAATCGA
>JAYVND010000699.1:0-3082 GCA_043758635.1 Bdellovibrionales bacterium | reverse complement strand
CTATCGGTTTTTCGTGCCCGATAGCCTCCTTGCCGGCCAACTGTCGAGAGCCAACTGCTGCGGAAACTTCTCAACTGGATATCAGCCGCGCTCTTTGTGAGGCTCACTTTAGTGATAATCGCTGCGAACAACTAATCAAGCATGCAACGCCAGAAGAACGTGCACGTTTTATGGATTGCTCGAAAGCCGAGAATCTTTGCACCGTTGGCAATCGTGTCGACTTTAAAACCGTTTGTGGTGCAAGTGCCAAAGTAGCGCTTCAAGAATTTGCCGATGATCTCTTGAATTTACCGAGTCGCGCGTTTTCAGCCGTGATAAATTCTCCCGCCACACTCACAAAGTGTTTGCATGATGATGCATTTAAAAAACAAATTCTCGGGCGTTTTCGACCCAAGGATATGCCCGATCTCACTATTCAGCGAATGACCTGTGCCGACATTCAGCAATTTGTTGCTACCAAAGTCGAAGCGATTTTGCGTAGTTTGGATGAGCGAGCATTGCAAGCCGGTACCAACGACGTGCGAAAGCTGACATTAACTGAGAGTGAACAAGATGCGCTTGAGTTTGATTTGTCGAAAACCGCTCCTTATCGTCAAGCTGCTTGCTACACTCCGACTGAGCAAATAAAATTTGTTTGTCGAGAGAGCGCGAACTTCGCCACTGGACTCGCTCTAGGAGCTGGGACGGGCGCGGCGCTTAGGGGCGTGAAGTTTCTTGTTCGAAGTTCAGCAGCCTGGACAGGCGATGCGTTGACGGCAGCTGGCAAAGCTGTCTCACTCGAGACAAACGCGGCCGGCGCTTCAGCCGTGGCAGCCGAAGCGCCGGCACCACGGTCTCGATTTGCAAGTCAGCCTCTAAAAGTTTTGCCCGCAGCCGACCTCGCGGTGCCCGAATCTTTAGGCGGAAGTCGGAGCGGTCGAACTTTTCGTCGACTTGACGACGGGTCTTATGTACTTGCAGATGCAAAAGGGAAAAAGCTCGGAGAATTCACTTTGTACGTTCGCGGCGAAAGCCTTTCGGTCGAGAGCATCATGGTGAATCCGCAGGAATTTCGAAAAGGGATCTCGCAGGTGTTGATGAAGCAGGCGCTTGCCGATCACCCAGAGGTAACGAAGATTAAAACGGGAGATTTGCTGTATGAAAATCGTCGTTTGCTCGAGGAAGCCCGGGCGCGTGGACTTTCGCTCGAGGATGCGGTTCGCCAAACTCCTGCCTACCGTATTCGTGCGAAGCTCGGCTTTACCGAAATTGTCAATGGCTCCATTGATCCACATGATTATGGGTTTGTTTCAACGCGGCTGAAGTGGTCAGACGCACCAGTGGCTCCGGGTGCCGCGCCGCTCAAGAATTCGGACCGCGGCTTCACTCTCACGCTGTCTCCCGCTGCTGAGCAGGCTTTGCGTGAAGATCAAAACTAAATTGGTGTAGTAAAAAAAAGATCCGAATTTCCGAGCAGCGGGTCAGTCATTTGGCTGAGGAGTCATCCGCAGCGCCGAGACGTCATAACCTTGCGCGCTCGCAAGCTTGACCAAGGCCTGGTACGTGTCAGAACTCATCGATTTCGTACGACTCAATATCCAAAGATTTTTGCGATCCGGCGAGCCAGTGATCGCCCATTGCGCATCACTATGCGCACCAGTGTCGATTGCAAGCACCCAGTAGGGAGCCGACAAAGGCCAGAAGAATTGCACTCGTAGTTTCGCTGGCACCGTGGCATCTTCGGCCCAAGCGTGGCCGTGGATGCTGCGCTCGCGCCCGCTGAAAGTCTTGTCATTGCACTGATTGAATACGTCAATTTGGCCGTTGGGCAGTGCCGTGTAAGTTGCGTGCGTCGCAACGCAATCTCGCTCAAAGAACTGCGGAATGCTCGAAATCTCATACCAAGTTCCAATGAACTGAGTGATTTCAAACGAACTTGCCGTGGTCGGCAGATCGGCCAAACTCGCTCGCGCCGTGCTAGGAATGATGAAAGCAATAATCGCGAAGTAAAATAAAATCGCAATCACCACCGACCGCAGGTCGAAATACTTTTTAGTCAAACTGCCAAATGGGAATCGCGGCCGGTCGCATTTTACGATAACCGCGTCACCGCTCACAGATAATTGATTGCGATTCCAAGTTGTATTCATTGTGCACCCCTCAAGCTGGTAGTGAAAACTGTAGCAAGGTGCCGGGAGTTTACAATTTTGAAAATGAAGCATGACCAAATCAACAATTTTTATCAACAGACCGCTCGGAGGAACGCTGCAGCAGATCGCTGCCGAAGATCGCCTTGAACGCCAGCTTTGAACAAGCCAATCGGACCAGAGCTCGTAGCAACCGTTCGAAAGAGCTGCACCGAATGTGAGTTCACTGTCGCAAATCGCAGGCGACACGACCTGCGGCGAGGCGTTGAGCCAAAAAGTCTGCTTTGTAATGCGGGGTCTTAGTAAAGGCGAAATTGATTGTTGTGACGTCAACTTGAAGATTCTGATCGAGCGTCAAAAGCTCGCACTGGTAGCGAAAAAGTTTAATGCATGCCTCATCCATGGATGCGTATGGCGAATGGAGAAGCCGTGCGTACGCAATGATCCGCAGGAGCGTCGCATCGTCGTAACTTCGCGCAAATGCGACCTGCATGAGATAGGGTTGCAAAGGCCTAAGCGGGACCCACGCGGGCCCCTGCTCAAAAGTGTGGCGCATCCAGCGCTGGGCTTCTTTTGCAAGCTCACGGTGGCACCCGTTGTGATCTTTGGCGCAAATCTCGCAGCTCTCGGCCGCAATAAAGCCGTTTGAAAGCGGAAATGTTTCGAAAAGGGATTGAAGGCGCGGTCTGAGATCTGCTCGTAATCGAAACCCAGATCGCTCGGCAAATTGAACGAGCGACATCTTTTCAAATTCCGAGCCGTGGGGAAAGTTTTTGTAAACGACGGAAAGGTTGGAGAGAAAAAGAAGCATTGGAATCGCGAGGCAGATGAAGACAAGAACTAAAATTCTCCGCAAAGACTTGAAAAAGCTCGAGCCGAAGGGTGCCGCCGTCACGGGTCTATTGGAGCGAAAATTTTTTCGATAAGTTGCGTCTTCCTTTGAGGCGAGATCCGAG
>JAYVND010000698.1:0-9583 GCA_043758635.1 Bdellovibrionales bacterium | reverse complement strand
TTTGCTCGCGCCTCGATCACCGGCATCTGCAGGAAAGACTCGAGCGGATGTCGAACTCTCGGCAAAAGCCGCACGTGGCGAGAGCAAGACGATTGCGCTGAGTGAAAGTGCGACGACGATAGGTGCCGCTTGAGCAGTTTTGATTCCAAACGAGGTCACTTGAAACTTAAAGCAGGACAAACCAAGGCTTGGCCGTTGGGCCGTTTGAAAATTCATTTTTCTCCCGTCACAGATATTGTCTCTGGCTGAATGTCTCTGGCTGATTGTCTCTGGCATAAGGATAGCAAATCTTCTCGATTCCTCCCCCAATTTTTAGTGTGCCAGTCGCTTTGTTTTTCGCAACGCCCGCGAAGAATGCATAGCGAATGAACAGTTGCCTATTCGGTAGTCAATTAGGAGGCGTGTTTGCGATTTGGGGATCATCTTGGTTTTCGCTTTTTCTTGCATGGCAAACCTCCGACAACAACTTGCATCAAATCTTGCGTGCTTCGAGGGTGGGTGCTTGAATGCGAGCATTCCAAATTCGCTGGGCCGGTTGACCCAGACAACAGGCTGTTGACCCAATTGATGGGGTCCGTGGTCGACCCAACTCGTCCCCAACTTTCGATTGAGGAGCACGTATGAGCGGCAGCGGCAACAACGTACCACCGAATGGCTCACAAGGTTCTCGAGGGATGGATTATAAAAAGGCGGGCGTGGATGTAGAGGCGGGTGACCGTTTGGTGGATTGGCTGCAAGCAAGTGCAGGTGCAGGTCAGAGTGAAGGTGAGGCCAACGCCAACGCCGACGCAGAAAAGTCGCCACATGCGGATAAACTCATTTCGGGCATCGGTGGTTTTGCAGCGATTTTCCGCATGCAATTTCCCGAGATGAAGAAGCCTTGTTTGGTCACTTCAACTGACGGCGTGGGAACAAAAATCAAACTCGCAGCAGATTTCGAAAAGTACGACACCGTCGGCCAGGATCTAGTTGCAATGTGCGTGAACGATCTCATTTGCTGTGGCGCTCAGCCGCTCTTTTTTCTCGATTATTATGCGACTGGGAAGCTCGACGTTGATGCCGCTAAAATCTTTTTGCAAGGCGTTCGTCGAGCTTGTCATGAGTCTGGTGCAGCTCTTATCGGCGGCGAGACGGCAGAGATGCCTGGCATGTATCAAGGGCGTGATTTTGATGCGGCGGGTTTTGCCGTTGGTATCGTCGATGAAGATGATTTGCTCGGGCCTCACCGAGTTGAAATTGGTGACCGTGTGATCGGAATCAGAAGCTCAGGCTTTCACTCCAATGGCTACTCGCTCGTTCGGAAAATTTTTGCGGATGAGATCGAAAATGAATTGAAAGAAGCAAAACCCCTAAACGAAAAAAGCCACTGGCGTGATCTTCTGCTCGCGCCGACGCATCTTTATGCGAAGGTCGTCTTGGCATTAAAAGCAAAAGGACTTCTACATGCGGTGGCCAATGTCACCGGCGGCGGAATGGAGAATCTCCCGCGCGTGATGCCTAAGGGCACCACTCTAGCGTTGATCGATTGGGCGTGGCCGGACGTATTCATTGAACTCCAAGATCGGTCGGGCCTTTCTCGCATCGAAATGCTGAAAACTCTTAACTGCGGAATCGGCATGGCGTTGACGGTGAAGCCGGCACACGTCAATGAAGTCGAAGCGATGCTCGAGAGTTTTGGATTTGTTCCCGTAAGTCTTGGTGAGATTCGCCGGGCAGGTGATGCAAACGCAAATGCAGAGCCCGAAGTTTTGTATTGATGAGTGGGAACATCGCCATGCCTCAGAGACGATGGGCCATTTTGATTTCAGGCCGCGGCTCCAACATGGCTGCACTCCTCGAGACGCGTGACGAAGTTGAAATTGCACTCGTCATTTCTAGTTCGAGTGCTGCGGTCGGGTTGAAAAAGGCGGAGCGCGCAGGGGTGCCAGCGATCGTTGCACCTTCTAAAATCGGTAAGGCAGGTCATCCTGTTATCGACTGGCCAATGCTCAATAGGCTTCTCGAAGCACATGCAGTCACTCATTTATTTCTTGCAGGATTCATGAAGGTGATTCCGGCATCGTTTGTTGAACTTTGGAAGGGCAAGATATTGAATCTTCACCCTTCTATTCTGCCGCTTCATCCGGGGCTCGAGAGTATTGAGCGTGCATGGACGGCGGGTGACAATGTGGGTCTTACGGTGCACGAAGTGACCCGTGATGTGGATGCGGGCAAAATAATTCTGCAAAGGTGCACGCTCGCGCAGAGTCGCAGCTTG
This sequence comes from Bdellovibrionales bacterium, assembly GCA_043758635.1. GTDB lineage: Bacteria > Bdellovibrionota > Bdellovibrionia > Bdellovibrionales > JAMPXM01 > JAYVND01. The sequence continues at coordinate 7,326 of JAYVND010000698.1, read as the reverse complement.
AATGCCGCTCCGAATGCGGAGTATCCTCGGGATCTCAACCTAGCTGAGGTGGAATTCCGAGTCCACGTGGATGAACAACGAGCCGTTAAGGAGGCAATTCGCCGATGGAACAAATGGCCGATGTCGTAATCGTCTCTATTTTTGGGCGCGGCAACTGGCTTGCCTCAGAGCTTGCAACGCTTGGTTGGAAAACAACTCTTGTTGATGTTTCTTCTCGCATGGGTGAATGGCAATCAGCTGATACTGAAGGTCCGTTTGGTGTTCTCGACGCTTCAGATTTGCTGGCCTCGCAGAAAACGCGCCTGCAAGAAGAGCTCGAAAGCGTCACCGTCCCTAGCGGATTCTCGATCTGGACAAAACAGGGCCCGATTGAGTTCCGCAGCGAGATGACTCAATTTCTCATGAAGCAGCGCGAAGTTTCACCGATGGTGGAGCGTTATCTACGACAGCTCGGCATGCCCACGCGTGAGACCGAGCGCGACCGCAAAGAGCTTGAGCGAATGCCGTTTGAGCGCAACTGGCTTGCTTGCTTCGCGCATCAGTTGTCGTCAACGGTATTTTCGGAAAATCATTTGTCACTGGAGCAAGGCACACCTCAGCCTCTCTTTTTGCCTTTCTCGATACGCAGACTCACAGCAGACGGTTACCGACGCTCGCTTGCAGCTTGTGCATCGGCTGGCGTAACGGTTCGTGCAAATGCGAATGTTGCAGACATTCGATTGAATCAACGCGCGGTTGATGCGATTGAAGTTCAGGATGAGCAGGCCGGGGTGTTACGCGGGCGCGGGTATGTTTGGATGTTGTCAGGTGAGGAGAGCTTGCGCTTCAATTCGCCAGTTCATTCGACGCTTTTCCCGAACGGGGCGATGGGACCGGATTGGTATTGGTCTCGTTTTCGAGTGGAGCTGCGCGGTCGACAGTACGAAGGCCAATTGAGTCCCTGGACAACGCTGCTTGAAGATCCTTTTCTTCCGTGGACTCATACGAATTGCATGATTATGCGCACGCTCGCCGATGATGCGATTGCGAGTGACTCGAGCCGAGGCTCGGTCAGTGACTCAAGCCTCGGCTCGGGCAATTACACTAAAACTTCGGGAACTCAGCCACGTGGACTGGATATTTGGATGCGCCTTCCAATGTGGTCGCGTTTCGATTTTGGTTATCTTCAAGATATGCAGTATGAAATGGAAAAAATATTGGCACGTCGACTTCCACAATCGGAACCCGTAACCAAAGAGATGCCGGTTGAGTTTCGAGTGGCGCGCGAGAAATTAGGTCCACCGCGGTTCCCTGTTTACTCCGCACAAAATCACGGACGCACGGAGAACTTGATTGCGGCGAATCTCCTTTTTGACGGACCTGAGTACTGGGCATCGCTCGATGCCATAGGCCAGCTGAGGCATCATTCGCAGCTCCTTGAAAAATTAAATCGTATGAAAGAATCTTGGGATCAGGCCGATCGCAAAGCTGCGCTTGCTGCCGAAAAGCAATCGTCGCGCTCAAGTCAAAGCGGTGGTGATGGTTCGAGTTCGGGTACTGGCTCTGGTTCGAGTTCGGGGTCGGGGATGGGTTCTGGTGCGGGTTCCGGCATGAAGTCGACTGGAACCTATGTCGGAAAGAATGACGGCGTTAAGGGAAAAAGCTTGAGGGATTTGCAATCCCAACCGCAAGTCGACACAGATAAGGATACGCATAAAGATGATTGATCGCTACACGCGCCCCGAAATGGGCAGAATTTGGTCGGTTGAAAATCGTTTTCGCCGAATGTTGGATGTCGAAATTGCAGTGGCGGAAACGCAAGCTGATCTCGACATCATTCCGTGCGAAGCAGCACTCAATATTCGGACCAAGAGTCAATTTTCAGTTGCTCGGATCAACGAAATCGAAAAAACCACTCGGCATGACGTGATCGCGTTTGTTTCGAACGTGGCCGAAAACGTAGGTCCTATGGGTCGGTACATCCATTTCGGAATGACTTCTTCTGATGTTCTCGACACTGCGATGAGCTTGATCGTTCGGGATGCCGGTGAGCTCTTGATGCAAACGATGAATCGCCTCGAAAATGTTTTAAAAGCTCGATCTATCGAGTTTGCCGAGACATTGACCGCAGGACGCACGCACGGCATGCACGCTGAGCCAACATCGTTCGGAATGAAGCTTGCGGGGTTTTGGGCGGAAGTTGGTCGCAATCGTGTGCGCCTCGAGCGAGCCCTTGAGCAAATGCGCATTTGCAAACTGTCGGGCGCAGTCGGAACTTATTCCACGCAAACTCACGAAGTCGAGTCGGGCGTATGCCGCCGTTTAAATTTGAAGCGCGAGACGATCGCAACGCAGGTGATTCCACGCGATCGTCACGCCGAGCTGATGAACACGTTGGCACTGATTGGCGGAGGTCTTGAGCGCCTGGCCGTCGAGCTTCGTCATCTGCAGCGCACCGAAATTAGCGAAGCGATCGAAGGATTTGCAAAAGGCCAAAAAGGTTCGAGCGCGATGCCTCATAAAAAAAATCCGATTTCGGCCGAGAATATCACCGGTTGTTCGCGACTTCTTCGCGCCTATGCGATCGCGGCACTCGAGGATATTGCTCTCTGGCACGAGCGCGATATTTCGCACTCCTCAGTTGAGCGCGTGATTTTTCCCGATGCATTCATCGTTTGCGATTACGCACTCGACCGCATGGTGCGTTTAGTTGAAGGCCTTGAGGTGAACGCCGATCGCATGCTCGAAGTGATTCGCATGTCGCAAGGTCAGCTCTTTAGCTCACATCTCTTGTTGGCATTGGTCGAAAAGGGTCTCTCGCGTGAGGCGGCCTACGCGCACGTGCAGCGCATGAGTCACAATCTTCGGCCCGGTACGAATCTCGAAGCCGAGGCGCTGCGCGATTCTGAGGTCGCGCTGCTTTTGAGCGAAGAAGAAGTGAACGAGATCTTTGCCGGTGTTCGCCACCGCGAAGCGATTCGTGGTGCTCTGATTCGCGCCGGAATCGTAAATGAGTCGCGCCCGCGTGCGCTGAAAAAAGCAGCTTTGAAAAAGACGACGAAGTCAGCCGCTTCGATGCCGGTTGTGAAAACGAGCGCCAAGACAACGGCAAAAACGACCGCGAAAAAGAACGCAAAAAAGAACGCGAAAAAGAACGCAAAAAAGAACGCAAAGATAAGCACAAACACGAAGACTAAGACGAACACAAAGACTGGTGCAACGACGACGCAAAAGAGAGGATCTAAATGAGCGTAGATTACCGCCGCGGCAAAATGATTTATGAAGGTAAAGCCAAGCGTCTCTATGATGTCGAGGGTCGCCCCGAATGGGTTCTACAAGAATTTAAGGACAGCCTCACGGCATTCAACGCTCAGAAAAAAGGCTCCTTCGACGAGAAAGGTCGCATCAATCGCGACATCACATCGATGGTTTTCAGATTTTTAAAAGGCAAAGGTGTGCCAAGTCACCGGGTGGCAGATGTCGAAACAAACGACATGATCACCGAGAAGCTCGAAATGCTCAAAGTCGAAGTCGTTGTACGTAACGTCCTGGCTGGCTCGACGGCGAAAAAATTTGGAATTGAAGAAGGGTCACCTCTCGAGAAACCCTTGGTTGAGTTTTATTACAAAGAAGACATTTTAAACGATCCTTTCATCAGTGATGAACAGGCATTGATGATGAAGGTCACCAAAACCCAAGAGGAGCTCAATGAGCTCAAGCGGTTGGGTTTGAAGGTGAACGAGGGTTTGATTGAGTTTTTCGGTGCGGTTGGCCTTCGCTTGATCGATTTTAAAATTGAGTTCGGCAAAAATTCGAAAGGCGAGATTGTTCTGGCCGATGAAATCACGCCTGACAGCTGCCGATTGTGGGACAAATCCACGGGCGAGCGCATGGACAAAGACCGCTTTCGCCGCGATCTAGGAAACGTAAAAGAGTCGTACACCGAGGTGTTCACTCGCCTGCACGACCACTGGGAAGCGAAAATCGAGCATTAGGCGCTCGTGGTTGCAGCGGGGTCCGCAGCGGACTTGCCAATAAAAGGGTCTGCAGCGAAATGTGTGCGGCTCGCTTTGCAATTCAATATTGTTAAATTGATTTTATTTAGGAGATGGACGATATGAAAATCGGTGTGAAGGTGATGCCTCGCAAAGAAGTTTTGGATACTCAGGGTCGTGCCGTTGAGCAAACTCTCCGCAACAACGGCCAAAAACTGACCGGTTGCCAAGTCGGCCGCTACGTGGTTTTGGATCTTCCAGGATCAGACAGAGAGCAAGCGTTAGCGCAGGCGAAGGCAATGGCGGAGCTTGTACTTTTCAATCCATTGATCGAGACGTTTGAGCTGGAGATGCTATGAGCCCAGCGAATAACACCGCATCGAGCACTCGGGTTGGCGTTTTGCGCTTTCCGGGTACGAACTGCGACCGCGATGTGTTTGAGGCAATCGAAGCCAAAGGGCACAAAGCAGAATGGCTCTGGCATGCCGATCAATTCGACGCGAAACAATTCTCAAAGCTGTTTTTGCCAGGCGGATTCTCTTACGGCGATTACTTGCGTGCTGGAGCGCTGGCGGCGCGTTCACCGGCGATGAAATCAGTTAGAGAAGCGGCAGCCCACGGTGTGCCTATTCTAGGAATATGCAATGGCTTCCAGATTTTGTGCGAAGCGGGGCTTCTTCCAGGGGTTTTGATTCGCAATCGTACACTTCGTTTTATTGATGACTGGGTGGAGTTGAAACTCGAGGGAGGCCAACCGCACTTCGGATCGAGCTACCGAACGGGCGACAGAGTGAAGCTTCCAATCGCGCATGCCGATGGACGTTTTTATGTTGAAGAAGATGATTACAAAAAGCTTCAAGACCAAGGGCAAATTTGGTGGACCTACACCAACAATCCCAATGGCGCCATTCACGACATTGCGGGCGTGATGAATGAAAAGAAAAATGTGGCCGCCTTGATGCCGCATCCAGAGCGCGCCATGTTCGATTGGATGGGCGGCATCGACGGGAATCTCTTTTTCTAATTTCAAAGGTGTTGGACATATGTCTCAGAAAACAGATCACGGTTCGGTAAATAGACCCGGTCAACGGGAAACGGATACTTCGACGGCTGCTCAGTTCAAAGGCGAAATACTCTCCCCTAGTGAACTGCAAGCGAAACTGAAGACATATCGCCTGAGCGAAGACGAGTACGCAAAAGTTTGCGAAACTCTTGGTCGCACGCCGCAAAGTGTTGAGTGGGCTTTGTTCTCGGCACTTTGGAGCGAGCACTGTTCCTACAAGAGCTCAAAAATTCACTTGAAAAAACTCTTTAACACAAGCCCCCGCGTGATGCAGAGCTTTGGCGAAAACGCCGGGGTTGTGGATCTAGGCCTAGGCGAGCGCGTGGCTTTTAAAATTGAAAGCCACAACCATCCTAGCTTTATCGAGCCTTACCAAGGTGCTGCTACCGGCGTTGGTGGAATTTTGCGCGATATCTTCACGATGGGCGCGCGACCGATTGCACTTGCCGATTACCTTTGCTTCGGTGAACCGAAGGCCGAGCGCATGCCGACAATTGTCGACGGTGTTGTGCGCAGTATCGGTGGCTACGGCAATTGCGTCGGCGTTCCGACGATCACTGGCCAAACTGAGTTTCATGAATCTTACAATCAAAACGTCTTGGTCAATGCGATGGCCGTTGGGCTTTTTTCGCCGGGCGAAAAGATCTTTTTGTCGAAGGCCGAAGGTGCAGGCAACTGGGTTGTTTACGTTGGTGCGAAAACGGGCCGCGATGGGGTGCACGGAGCTTCGATGGCTTCTGAGAGTTTCGGTGCCGATTCTGCCGCGAAACGCCCCACGATTCAAATCGGCGACCCTTTTTTTGAAAAGCTCCTCATTGAATCTTGTTTAGAAGTGATGGCGGCTGACTTAGTCGTCGCGATTCAAGATATGGGTGCAGCCGGCATCACGAGCTCAAGCTTTGAGATGGCTTCAAAAGGTGGCGTTGGTCTTACAATGCACCTCGATCACGTGCCTCTGCGAGATTCTTCGATGACTCCAGAGGATGTTCTTCTTTCGGAAAGCCAAGAGCGCATGCTATTGGTTTGCACACCGGCACAGTTTGAGCCACTGGCAGTGATCTTCCATCGTTGGGGATTAGATGCGGTGAAGGTCGGTGAAGTGACGACGAAAAAAACGGTTGAGCTTTATTGGGAAGGCAAACTTCTGACAGAGCTTGACCCTGATCTTTTGGTCGAGAATGCGCCCCAGTACAAGCGTCCGTTCAAAGTTCTGCCCGAGACGAATCGCGTGGCAACACGTGCCGAGCTCAAATCGACTTCAAAAGAATCGGGCCGCGCAGAAGTTGAAGCTTTGCTTCACGACATTCGCGGAACAAGCCGCGACTTTATTCATCGCCAGTATGACAGCCGAGTCGGTGTGTCGACAGTTCGCGACACAACCGATTCAGTTGGTATCGTGCGATTGAAATCGTCTCAACGTGGACTTGGAGTCGTGCTCGGCTGTCGCCCGCATATCATGCGTTGGGATTCACGAGTGGGTGGAGCAGATGCTGTTGCTTATCCAGCGCTCGAATTGGCATTGAAAGGTTTTGAAACTCTGGCCGTGACGGATTGCCTGAACTTTGGAAATCCCGAGCGTGAACAAGTGATGAGTGAATTTGTGGCATCACTCGACGGCATGAACCAAGTTTGTGCGGGACTCGTTGCGCCGATTATTAGCGGCAATGTCAGCTTCTACAATGAGACCTTGGCAAGAAACGTGACGTCGACGCCTTCGACAGGGCTGATTGGACTTCGCGACAATGTCGATCAAATTCCAGAGAGTCACTTCACCGAAGCGGGCCATGCGGTCTACCTTCTTCGCCTCCCAGGTCTCGTGATCGGAGGAATGCGTCAAGAAGTGGTGCACAAAAAGATTCAAGGCATGGGTCAGCTCAATACCGCAGACATGTGCTCGTTTATCAAAGCGACTCGTGAAATTTCATTTATCCCAGGTCTGGTTGGCACGCGCGCGGTCGGAAAATTTGGGCTCGCTTACACGCTTGCACGAATGTCGAAAGCCGGTGTTGGCGCTGAGATCACGATGAACGGGCTGAAGACCGTGCGTGAGGTTGTCGATATGGATGCTCTGTTTGAAGAGCATCTTTACGAAGCGGTGGTGGTCGTTCGTGAATCTGACGCCCCTGCGTTTGAATTGAAGGCCGCTGAGCTTTTAAAGAAGCAAGGTTTGAAGGACGCGGGCATACACCGGTTGGGCCGAACTCAAAATGGAAAACTTGAAATCGCATCACTTTTGGATGCTGATGTGAAGTCGATGAACCAAGCTTACAATTCGGGTTGGGGAGCGCA
>JAYVND010000697.1:0-26571 GCA_043758635.1 Bdellovibrionales bacterium | reverse complement strand
TGAGAAATCGAAGGGCGCCGAACCTTCGGCAGCTACAATTGGCAAAGACTCCCCGAAAGAAACTCCTAGAGAAACTCCAAGAGAAACTAAAGTCACGCGTGCTCAAACTTCGGTGTCAGCGGCTGCAGAAAGCGAAGAGGCTCGGCAGCTTCACCTCAGAGCTTTGAATTCTGATAGAGATGAGAACGCATCAGATGACACTGAAGACGATGAGTCCGATCAACCTGCGGGAGCAATGAATTTGTTGGCAAAAACAGATGCAAGCGCGACTTCGGTAGGTGATGTTCAGCGTCGACGCGTGAAGCTCACCGCAAAAGTTGACCGTCGCGTAGAAAACTGGAAGCTGCCGGACATTCATTTGCTCGAAGATCCTCCGATTTCTCGAATTCGTCTTGATGACAAAGAGATTCAACGTAAAGCGACAACGTTGACAGATAAACTAGGTCAGTTTTCGGTGCGCGGTGCAGTCGTTCACGCGAAGCCAGGACCAGCCGTCACGATGTTTGAATTCAAGCCCGCCGCCGACGTGAAAATTTCAAGAATTACGGAGCTTGCGGACGATCTTTCACTTGCGTTAAGCTCAGAGTCAGTGCGAATTATTGCGCCGATTCCAGGCCGCGATGTTGTGGGAATTGAGATCTCGAACTCTCAGAGAGAAATAGTTTACCTCAAAGATATTCTGGCAAACGATCAGTTCTGGAACGAATCCATGAAATTGCCGCTTTGCCTCGGGCGCCAAGCCGATGGTGAATCAAAAGTTGTAGATCTTCGCAAGATGCCGCATTTGATGGTGGCGGGAACAACCGGCTCGGGAAAATCGGTGTTTGTGGTTTCGGCGATCACCGGTTTGTTATTCAAACATTCTCCGAAGACTTTGCGCTTGATTCTGATCGATCCAAAGCAAGTTGACTTGGCATCTTTCAATGATATTCCGCATCTTTTGATGCCGCCCATCCGTGAGCCGAAAAAAGCGGTATCGGCATTGAAGTGGGCGATTCGCGAGATGGATAAGCGATACCGTTCAATGTCCCGATTCGGAGCTCGCGGTCTTGAGTCCTACAATGAGATCACTGCGAAGCTTACCAAAGAACAAATTGATCAGCACGAGTTGACCAACACGGAGTGGGAAGTCGATGCGAGACGCCTCGAGCAGTACTACTACACGCCGCAGCCGTATATTGTGATTGTCGTCGAAGAGTTTGGTGACTTAATGGCGGTCGACAAGGCCAATGTCGAAAACTTGGTGGTTCGCCTTGCGCAGATGGCGCGTGCTTGCGGAATCCATCTGGTTCTCGCAATGCAGAGTCCGCGAAAAGATGTCGTAACCGGGTTGATCAAAACGAATATTCCAGGTCGCATCAGTTTCAAGGTCGCATCTAAGATGGACTCACGAATCATCCTCGACGAATCGGGTGGTGAGCGACTCCTTCCAAACGGTGACATGCTTTACTTGGCGCCGGGAGTTTCGAAACCACAACGTCATCACGCTCCATGGGTGACGGAGATTGAGATCGCCTCCGTGATGAAATCTTGGTGTGAACAGGGTGAACCGCAATATGATGTCTTTGCGATGCGTGCACTAGAGGGTTCGGGCGGCGGCTTCGAGCTCGGCGGCGGCGGCGAAGATGGTGGTGATGGATTTGGTGGTGATGGAGATGAGAATGAATATGACGAGCGCTACGACGAAATTCTCGCCTATGTTTCGTCTTTAAAAGAAGTGAGCGCATCACTTTTACAGCGTCGATTTAAGCTCGGCTATCCACGAGCGGCTCGGATGATTGAACTCTTTGAGCGCGAAAAGGTCGTCGGTCCCGCGAACGGCAGCAAGCCTCGACCCGTTTTGATCACCTCATTCAAAGACGCGTAATTTGCCAATCAGTTGAGATGATGCCCGGTTCCTGCACCAGTGCATTTAATGCAAAACCACTTCGACTTTCGAGCAAAGACCAGCTATTGATAAGTCCGTGAAAAAAAGACAATTCCATTTTATTTTTCTTGCGCGACAGATCATGCTGCAGATCATGCTGCTCGTCGTGTTCCAGATCACAGTACAGATCAATGGGATCTGTTTGGCTACTGCGAGTGATGTTGAGCAAACGAGTGCGAAAGCAGGCACTCGCATGGAGACTTACAAAAATCTAATCGAAAAAGCACAAAATTTAACGCTTCAAAGAGACCGGCTTCAAGCGAGTCAGGTCTTAATTCGTGGAATTCAGAAAGAATCGAAAAATTCAGTCGGCTACAGGGAGTTGACTAAAACTCTCGAATCATTGGCGAGCCTGTTTTATTCCGAAAAGGCGCACGGGCTTTATTCTTCGGCAGAGTCAGTAGCTGATGCAAAACCAAAAGAGGCTGCCGATGTTTATGCAGAAGCACTTCGACTCGAAGATTCAAATCTGAGCTTATTAAAAGGGCTTGCCCGAGTTCAGTTGACTCTTCTCGATTGCAGCAAAGCGGAATCAACGACGGTGCAAGCAGAGGGAATTGACCCGTTCTCGGCTGAGGTAAAATTGCTGCGTCTTCAGGTGCTCTCTTGTCAAAAATCTTTTCCGGCTTTAAAAACGCTTCTCACCACCGAGCAGTCAGAGCTCGATTCGGTTCAAAAATATGTACGTGGTTTGGAGGTCGAGGGTGCACTGCAGTCGGCAAGTGAAAGCTCTCCGCTAGATTTGAAAAAGGTAAAGGCGCTTCTCTCAAACTGGGAATCTAAAGATGGAGATTATCCCGAGCTCTTTTTTTGGAAGTGGAGATATAATCACACTCTAGCTGCCGATGAAGATGCAGAATTGAAAGCCCAATCAACGCCTACGACAGAAGGGCTCGCACGCACGGCTGCATTGAGATACATGCAGCTTTGTCAAAGCCTCACACCACGTAAACGAAGACTGTACGAGCTTGATGTGCGGCTCTGCCGCGGCACGGATGACGTAGATACCTATCTCAAAACAAGTGGACAGACGCCGACGCCTTTATCAAGCACAGGCCTAAGCGCAAGCGCTAGCTCAGGCCCAAGCCCGGGCCAAGGCCTTGATTTGAAAAACACCAAAAAGAAGGTGAAATGAAAAACAGCGCAGCCCTTAAAGTGCTCGCGACCTCGAGCACACTTTTGATAGTTACGGCTCTCAGCGCCTGCGGAGTGCGCGGCAAACCGCAACCGCCATTGACTCCAGCGGAGCTTGGACGCGGGAAGCCGACGTTTCGTCGGGGAACAGAAGAGTTCGCTTTCCCGGCTGTGCCGACTCCGAGTTCAGTTCCCGATCGCAAGTCTACGTCTCAAGGCCACGAGGACAACGGATGACGTCGCAAGTGTTACCAGTTATTAAAATCGTGGCAACGGGCAATGACTTTGTGTTTATAAACGGAATCAATCCAGTTACTCTGAATTGGCCGACAGTGAGCCGCCCGTTACTTGCAAAATTACTTTGCGATCGCCATTTCGGGGTCGGCGCAGATGGCCTCGTCATCGTTGAGGCTGATCCGAACAGTGGGGTTCCAAACGCCCTTCGATGGGACTTTTACAATAGCGATGGTTCGACGGCGGAAATGTGTGGAAACGCAACACGTTGTTACGGTCGCTGGGTAGAGAGAGTTCTCGAAAGAAAGAGTTCAGTGCTTATCACGGCAGCAGGCGTGGTTGAGGTGAATGCAACCGTGCAGGAAGTAGAATCAACCCTCGCATTCGTAAAAACGAATGTTCGTGAGATTGCTTTCGCGAAAGATGGACAGGTGTCGAAGGCAATGTTGATCAACACGGGTGTCCCTCACGCGGTTTTTGAGGTTGCAGATATTTCGAATGCGCAAATAGATTTAACGACAATTCAGAAGTTACGCTTCCATCCGGAGACGGGCCCCCGTGGCGCAAATGTGACGCTGTTGCAAAAGCTAACGAATTCTCACTTCAAAACCGTGACTTTTGAGCGCGGGGTTGAAAACTTCACGCTCTCCTGCGGGACGGGTGTTTTAGCAGCGGCCATCGTCGGCCTGGGGCAGCTTGCAGAGACTCAATCGGACATTTCAACTTCAATCGATCGCGGCCTACAAGAGTTGGAAAGCTTCGCAACTCTCGAAACCCCGGGAGGGCGACTTTCGGTGCGACTGCTAGAGGCGAATCGGGGCGTCGTCCTATCAGGGCCTGCAGAGATCACCTTCGAAACGAAAATTGATTTAACTTCATCACTCTTTGCTCGGATCTACGGAGTTTCAAAATGAAATCAGATTTTTCTGGAGTTTTTACCGCTCTCGTTACCCCTTTTAAAAACGGTGAAATCGATTTCAATTCACTTTCGAAGCTGCTAAAGCTGCAAGTGGACGGTGGAGTTAATGGGCTTGTCGTTAACGGAACAACGGCCGAAAGTCCGACGCTCAGTTCGACTGAAGTTGATAAACTTTACGAGTTTATAAGAAAAGAAACGGGCGGCTCGGTCCCCATTGTTTTAGGCACGGGATCGAATAGCACTGCATCAACTGTTCTTGCGACGCAGAAGGCCGCTAAGATGGGGGCTGACGCGGCACTTGTCGTGGTACCCTATTATAACAAGCCTTCGCAGCGCGGACTTTTCCAACACTTTCAAAAAGTGTCTGAGAGCTCCGAACTTCCGATTCTTCTCTACAATGTTCCGGGGCGTACAATTACTAAACTGGAACTTTCGACGATCATCGAACTTGCGGCGCTCCCAAATATCGTCGGAATCAAAGAGGCAACGGGAGACATTGAATTCGGTCACGAGCTGAAATCAGGGTTGGCGAGTGCCGCTCCAGAATTTTTACTGACCAGTGGTGATGACGGCACTTTCCTTGATCTCGCGACGGTGGGCGGGCGCGGGGTGATTTCCGTTGCCTCGAATATTATGCCGCGTGAATTTGTGAGTTGGTGCGGGCGTGCGAATCAAGGGGATTTTTCTGGTCGCGCAGAATTTGAAAAATACGCGGAGCTAAATTCTTACCTTTATGTCGAAGCGAATCCGATTCCCGTGAAGGCTGCGCTTTACTTGATGGGCGTGATCGAAAGCCCAGAGTTGCGTTTACCAATGACGAGTTTATCGGAGCCTTATATGAACGAGCTCAAGAATAAAATGATGGCAGTGGGATTGATATGAGCGAACGCAAAAATTTAGCGATCGTTGGAGTATCGGGTCGAATGGGAGCAGAGCTTTTGACGTTGGCTCCAGAGCTAGGTTTTAGAGCCACAATTGGTGTCTCTCGTTCGGAATCGTCACTCAAAAACGCGCCATCGGTGAAGCTGGTTTCATCGGTGACGGAACTTGATCCATCGATCGTCGATGCAGTCATTGATTTTTCTCTACCTGAAAACACTCAGGCGACATTGGACTGGTGTTTAAAAAATAAACGTCCACTCGTGAGCGGCGTGACGGGAGTTACGCCTGCTCAAAAAGATGCTTTTGCGAATGCCGGAGCTTCGATTGCTGTTCTGTGGGCGCCCAACATGAGCCTTGGTGTGGCCGTGGTATCGCGCATGCTGGCACAGCTATCGGCACTCGAAGGCTATGAATTTCAAATTGAGGAACTTCACCACAAGCGTAAAAAAGATGCGCCAAGCGGGACCGCACTCTTTCTTCAAGAACATTTAGAAAAAGCGGTCGGTGAAGTGCCACCCCCCATAGCGATTCGTGGCGGAGGAATTTTCGGAATTCATCGCATTTGGGCAATGGGCGAAGAGGAAACGGTCACCATCGAGCACAGTGCGATGAATCGTCGCGTTTTCGCTCGTGGTGCTCTTATGGCGACCCGCTGGATTTTAGAAAAGCCTGCAGGCTATTACTGCATGGATGACGTGCTCTAAGGCGCACTCGCTGAGCCCCAAAAGGTTACAGCGAGAGTTGCCCCAGTTGTAGTTCTCGCTGAGTGCCAGCGCTCATCTATTTCGCAATTCTGGTCCAACCCTGGTGTGTCGGGTCTTGATTTTTAGGCGGTTGGGCCATAAACCAATGACGTGGCCGAGTTCGAGAACGCGCAAGGAGTACCCCGTGAAATTTTTTATCGATACAGCAGACATTAACGAGATTCGTGAAGCTAACGCGCGCGGCTGGGTTGACGGTGTAACTACCAATCCAACTTTGATCGCGAAATCAGGTTTGAAGATGACCGATGTGATCAAAGAAATCTGCAAAGAGGTCAAAGGACCCGTTTCTGCAGAAGTGATCAGCTTGCAAGCTGAAGGCATTTACAAAGAAGGTCTAGAGCTCGCGAAGATCGCCGATAACATCGTTGTTAAAATCCCAATGTGCGAGGAAGGCCTCGTTGCCGTTCGTCGCTTTGCTGCGGATGGTATTAAGACCAACGTGACACTTTGTTTTTCGCCAATGCAGGCGTTGCTGACGGCGAAAGCCGGCGCAACAATGGTTTCGCCATTCGTTGGTCGCCTTGATGACATTGCTCAAGACGGAATGGCTTTGATCGGCCAAATTCGCCAGATCTTTGACAACTACAATTTTTCGACTGAGATTTTGGTCGCAAGCGTTCGCCACCCGATTCACGTTGTTGATTCGGCGATGATTGGTGCCGACATCGTAACTTGCCCGTTGAAAGTCATGAAGCAGTTCTGCTCACACCCATTGACAGATTCAGGTATCGCTCAGTTTTTGAAAGACTGGGAAAAAGTTCCTAAGTGAATTGAGGATTTCTTGTTGAATTCAGACCGAGAAGTTTCGGTCTGAGGAACAGGCGCCCATTGGCTAAGTAAGCCTACTCAATGAGTCTGACAACCTCCGGTTCAGTGAGTCTGACAACCTCCGGTTGTACAATCCCAACAGGTAGTTTGTCGTGGTTTGAGTTGGGTTTGATTCGAAAGCGTGTCGCAAGTTGCGGCGCGCTTTTTTTTTCGGTAACTTCAAAAGAGTTTCTATTCCCTAAGACGTCGACCATCGCGGTCGGAGAGGCTCAGGACTCGTGACCACTCAATCTCGCCCAGGCTTGCGTTGGGATTTCCAATTAGACTCACAGTCAAACGCCCGATTAGGCGCCCAGTTAGACGCCCAGTCAAATTTGCGGGAGTTTTCGTTACAAACCAGTTTTGTTTTCTTAATTGCTCTCGTCTGTCTATCGACTTTGGGCTGCTCGACAGTGGCCCCCATCACAAATATCAATTTAAGTTTCAATACGGTCCGAGGCATCGTCACGCGCGCGTTGCCAGGCGGTTTAAAGGTCGAGAGTCCGAATGGGCGGGACTTTAAATCTGCCTATTACCAGGCGCTTAAGGGCGATAAATTTGTTGTTCTGGATGGTGAAAAGGCCGAATCGGTCTCCCAACGTAATTTTATGAAGGCAACAATCAACGGCGATCGCAGGCCGTATTCAATTGAAGTGCGCATTTACACCCAGTCCTCACACAAGGGGTCACACCGCTTTTCAAGCGCTAGCCTGGACGAAGTGCTGACAGACGAAATGATTCAAAGAATTCGCGACACTTTGGCCAATCGTCGTGATGACGGCAACGTGATTGACGAATTTCGCGCTTTCTAGCAGAATAAAGCTGTCGAAGCAGGAAGCATCGGCCTAAACAATTCTATGAGCTCAGATTCTCAAGGACGAGATGGAGACGACGCTAGCGCGCATCACGAAATATTCATTCCGTAAAAAGCACCGTCAGTCACTATTGCTGACGAAGCTCTTGCCGACTCTATTGGTTGGCGTGACGGCGTATGCAATTTCGACTCTTTCTCCGGCACCACTTGTCATGAAATCGAGTCAGCGAATTTTTTCGGAAGGTTTAAAGATTGAACTGGATCGTACATCGCCAGCGTTTGCGGCGATGGAAGACACTTTGCTAGGAAATCAACTTACGGATTTTGATTCCACTTCCATGATGTCCCAGCCTTCAATTGGTGTCGCAAATGAGGCGTTTTCTGGTGCCAATCCTATAACGGGACTGAATTTAGGCGGCGAAGATCTCGTTCCAGTCGACATGTTAATCGCGGGCGAGCGTTCTGCTGTTGCAATGGTTGCTTCGATTCAACATGAGAACCGTCGTGAAGAACTTTTAGCGGCTCAAGCTAAGATAGCGCGCAAAGCTCAAGAAAATCTCATGATCCAGGCCGCCACGCACGCATTTGAAGAGATGGCCACAAAATTTGCAACCGGTTCGCCGACCGCGGCTGCGGTTGCCTCTGTCGCGCGCAACGGTGTAGCTGCAGCAGTGACGAATTTGCCCGATGTCGGGATGAAGATCGCCTCGTTCGCGCAACGCTCCACCGACACTCAAGCACTGGTCGACACAGCGGAGTTAAAAACCTTCGATGCACCGAACGAACCAACTGAAGTTTCGAAAACAATTCACTTGGCCGAAATCGGAATGTCGCGTGAACAGTTTATGCGCGAATTTTTTATGCCGCTCGCAACTTCAGATTCGAGTGACGTTCCCCCAAAGACAATGGTTGCTGGCGGAGTTCCATTCCATTCACGCTCAGCAAATCGCGGAGCTGGTAGTTTTTCGAATCTAGCGAACACACCTGACTCATTCGGCCGAGTTGGCGGCACGGGAAACATACATTTCGTTCGGAGTTCCGGACTTGGCACGCACAGTGGCAGTGGCGGACCCACCAATGGCGTTCCTGTTATTCCTGCCACTTCATACCCGAGTCGTCCTTTTGAGAACGACGATGGGCTCCTTGCTCAGAGTATTCGCGTACCATCTAAAAAATCCAAGGGCGCCGGAATTTCTGCGAATGAAGAACCAGCCTTTGCTAATCAAGAACCAACGTCTCCAAAGCCATCCAGCAATTCTGAGAATCCAGTGTCAGATATTTCAAATGGCACTCAACAATTGACGATTGCGGGCCAATTCGAGTTTTCAAACGGCCTCGCGCTCACAAATCCAGCAGATAACGTCGTGATTTTCCGCGAGAACGACGGCCAAGTTTTTGAGCAAGCAGCAGTTTTTATTAAAAAGGCGAGCTATGAAATTTTCATGGAAAAGCCCGAAGGCGACCTGGTTGCCGAACTTCGAAATCCCCAGGGTGATCTCTTAGGTCGCGCGCGATTCGAGTTAAGCAAACTCAACCAACAGGCGGCAAAAAATCCTTGTCGTATGAGCGGTATCAATTTAAAAATTGTTCCGGTACCTCAGGGCGTCGGCGGCCAGGTTTTGGCTCTCGGTGCGACAGGGATCCAGCCGATCGCCGATGCAAGAGTTGCTTTTGAATCACTTCCATACGATGTCGGCACAAAAAAGACCGGTCGTTTTGAAGAACCGAATTTGATGGAAGGCTCAGCCGTTACGCTCGAGGTTCACCACCGAGGATATCTACCGACTAAGGTGAAAGCTTTCGCTGGCATAGACAATCGCGTGATACTGTTATCAGAAAAATCGATTCGCGCACTTCAAGCGATGCAACCCGAATCCCGAGATCACTCAACCGCAACGATTCTTGGAACGGTCACAAAAGCACACACGGCCGTTTCTGGCGCGCAAGTCATGCTTTCGACTGCTGGCGAAGAGCGCAAAGTGATTTACTTTAACGACAAGAATGAGCCGGATCCAGCCCTTGAGGCTACGGGGCCTAACGGGATGTACGTCGTTTACGGAGTTGGTGCGGCTGATCAGAAAATTCAGGCGACTTGGGGCTCCAATCAGTCAGAAACGATCGTGGTAACGGCTCACGATCGCTTTTCAGAACAAGCAGATCTTGAGCTGACTGAAGCACGAACTGCTAAACTCAGAGTGTTTGATGCATTTCGCACAGATTGGCCGCTGGCGGCACAAATTCAAGCAGTCGGTAGTGAGGATCCAAGTGTTCACGCTCCAAGAGACTCTTCTGGCACGATGAAATTTAAAACTTCTCAGCGCGGCCTGATGCTCGATATAGACGCGGGACAGAATTATGAGATCTCTCGAATGATTGTCGACCGTGATCGTAAATCGATATACTTGCCAATGATTCAAACTTCTTGGCTCGAGCAAATGCGTGGAACTCAAAAAGTTAGCAATGAAATTCGCGCAGGAACGGTCATCGGGTTTATTCAAGGCAACGCACCGTTTGAAGTGCAAATGGATGAGAACAGTGTGGGTAGAAGTTCGAAGCTGTACTACTTCAATCGGCAAGGCGAAATCACAAAACAAAATTTTGGTGAGCCAGGCGGTGGATTTATCATCTTCAATCTGCCAGAGGGCAGTCGCTCTCTCATGGTACAAGCTAAAGGTATGAGTAAGGCCTACACGGCGACTGTGCAGGTTGAGTCTCGCGTGACAAATGTGATCAATCATTGGATGCGTTGAAGCACCTGCTCAAAGTCGTAAACAGCTCGACAATTTCAAAAAATCTCGGACAGATAACTGCGCGAGATTTCAATTTAAGAATTATAAAATGCATTTGAAACTTATTGGATTCGAGTTGATTGAACCACAGGCGTGAGTGCGGCGAACATCTTCTCTTTCGAGTTGGCAGATGGCTTTTTCACAAAACTACCCATCGCTACGCGCGCACCCTCAGTCAGCATCAAGCGGAAGCCAGTAGGTACTGAGGAATTCACTTGAACGGCGCGCTGCAGGTCAGGATTGAGAAGTTCAAACTCATCGGCCTTTAAACGACTTCGCTTCAGGAGCTCTTTGCCTCTCATCGATTTACTTAGAAGAACCGGGCGTGCGTCTAACGATTCATCGCGGCTCATGTTCCCGAAAATTTCTCGGCTGTATTTTTCAGCATAGAGTGCGCCCAAGAACTCCGTGTAAAAGTTTGACGATGCAAAATCGAAATTCTTCGAGTGGTAGCGGGCGATGATCAATGCGAGATCCTGGGAGTGTGCAACTGCGATCCCTTTGCGAAGTCCTGGAGGTCCGTGATTCCAAGCCGTCACAGCGAGAGGCCAAGAGCGGTGAAGAATCATATGATTCTCTTTCAAGAGTCGTGCGGCCGCCTCTGTTGCTTTGTAAGGCGAACGACGTTCATCGATATTGTCATTCACGATCATGAACTTACGGCCCGTATTACCCATAAACTGCCAAACACCACTCGCGCCAACTTTACTTGTCGCGTGCTTATTGAAACTGCTTTCAACAAATGGAATGCGAGTCAGCTCAGTCGGAAGTTTGTATTTGCGAAAAATCTCTTCCATTCCAATAAGGTAACGCGGACTTACCTCAAGGCCCTCCTGGAAGTAGTTTTTCTGTCCAACCTGAACTCGCAGATCTCCAAGGGCGGAAGTCGCTAGTTTCTTCGGCTTACCGTCTAGTTTTGAGAGCGCCTTGACGACAAGTTCTTCGTCCGCGTTCAAATGATTCAGGTTGCTTCGATGTGCTACGGAACCCAGAGCGGCACGGATCTTCTTCACTTCGCTCTGAACATATTTGTCTGCTTTTTCGTTTCGCAGCCAACGGTGGCGTGGCACTTCTGCGTTGATAATAGGCGCGACGTCGATCACTTTGTACACGATCCAGGGAAAGCGTGAGTGATGAATGATCCGTTTGTTGGAATCGTACTTTGAATACACGTCAAACCAGAAACCAGCACGATCACGAAGCCCGAGGCTAACTGCAAACTCTTGAGAAATACGGTGGTCAAAATCTTGAAGGACCTCATCGCGATCAAAATCAGGCGCCGGCGCTGCCGTCGAAATTTGTTCGACAGTTCCGACCTCGGAAAAATTTTGGTTATCTGGTGCGAAGATTTGAAAGTCGTAAGGCGGCTTTACGCTCATCGCCAGCGGAGCTGGAATCAACATCGCTTGATCGCTGACTGCAACTTGATCTGCAATGGGATCTGAAGTGCGAGGGTCGGACGAGGTTCTCGGTGCCGCAATCGGAAGCGAAGAGTCGAAGAAATTTTCCAAGCGCTCTAAGTTTGTGCCGAATGCGACAAGAAATTCTGTTTGATTTTGCTGAACGACCGTTGCCATCGATTCGGGAAGGATTCCCAGATAAAGCCCCGCGAATGAGGCTGTGCAAGCCCCGGCGATAAATGATGCGAGACCGAACGTCGTCCATAGGACTCTGGCGACCACCAAGTGCGATTTCTTTGTAACTTCTACTGAGATTGGCATCGTTTCTTTATTCACAGAGGATTAAGTCAGCAAGCGAGGTGCCATCAGCTTCAAATGTCTCAGATCGATAATTTTGCGAGCAGAGTGTTATAGGGCTCTTGAACGACCCCCCCATTTCAGGGGTGTCTCAATTTGAGCCAAGCCAGGACAAAATTCGGCAGATCTTGCGCAGAGAATGTCGCGGACCAAACAACTCGCCAAGGCACTCGAAAACATTTGTTAGATTTGCGATTCAGTGCGATGAAGCACTCACATCGTCTCTCAAGTCTTTTAGAAACCTCATTGCAGGCTGCCGAGGGCGGAGCGTACCGATGTCTTTAGAGACAGCAAATTTCGCATAAGGTGGGAGGGGAAATGCCAGGTCCAATCCGCAGGGGCATTCGAAGTCTCTTAGCCGCTCTGCGCAGCCGTAGCGGGCTCGTTCGAACTTCCGCTTTCGTCGCGGTACTTTTCCTCGGAGTGGCGCTTGCTCTTTATTGCGTCGATTGGCACGCCAGAAATAGTGCCAGAAGTCTTCACGCCCCAAGCTTATCGCCGCTGCAATTGCATTCCTCTCTCACTCATCGTTATGCAGCGGCAATGGGAGCTACCAAGGCTGCGATTGTTTCTAATGCAATCACTCAGTCGCAGACACTTGGGCCAGAGTTTGCGCGAGCGATGCAACTGGCTTTAAAGCTTCAGATGGACCCGCGTCGGGATGATCGTGCCGAGCTCGAAGTTTCAACGCTGGCTCATAGGCTAAAAAAAGCCGAGTTGAGTGAGCTTGCATCAGTGACTTTGGACGAAGCCATCGACGGAAATCGCCGCGACGCCGCCCTTCTGATCCTGACAAGCGCTAGAGAAAATGCGTTGGAGCAATTGATGGACGTAGCAGCTCACCCAATGCACGCGTTTTTAGACGAAGCAACTGCCCACAGTCGCGGCGCTTTTCAAAAGAAATTCGAGGTGTCCCTCCGGGTTCGGGCGCTCGAAGAGCTAGATCGCTTGTCCACCAGTGATTCGCCAGCGATCAAAGCAGAGTCCGCGAATTTGATTGCAAGGGTTGTAGCCCAACAAAATCAACCGACAGTTCAATTTCTAGCTCAAATGAGTTTACAAGGCGTTCGCACGGAGCGTCCAGGAAAACTAAAGCGGTTTATAGACCAAATTTTTTCTGGAGAAAAGTAAGCAGTGACTAAAAACGTATGCAAGATATTGAAGATTAAAAATAAATTTAACATCTTTTGTTTCGTGGCACTTGCGGCGATCACTATTCCGGCAGCTGCAAAAAACTGGATTGAGGACTCAGCTGACTCGTTGTTTGAATCTCCGACGGAGACTGTTTCGAAACAGTTTCAGCCAATCCATGACATCGCTAACTGTTATGACCCGTCACGTTTGCAGAACGAAGTGCTGACGCAATTTAAAATCACGAGCAATGATCCCGCACTTCAGTACAAATACTGTGATAACAACAATGTCGTTTTTCAGGCAATTCAGGCGTTGCTCTACTTAAAAGATTTACCACCTGTGTTAGCATCGAATGACGAAATGGATTTTGGCGTTCTCGGCACTCGGCCCTATGAATTTCTGCAATCGCATATTAACGAAATCGCATTTGAAATAGATGGAGGCGACGGCTGTTTTCAGGGCACGATGGCATACATTGAGAACCGGCTCCCGACGATGCATATTTGCCCTTGGATCACCAAATTTGATACCCTCACTAATGCAGGCGTTTTTATTCACGAGTCACGTCACGTGGATGGTTACCCACATGTGCATTGTGAGCACGGGCCCTATCAGAATTTTGACCGCGCGTGTGACCCGAGCTATCAGACTTTAGGATCGTACGGAGTTGGCACTGAATTCGAAGTGAAGATCTCCCGCTCTCAAACTATTAACAACGCAGTTCGCATGAGTGCTCGCGGGTATGCGATTACTGACTTCATGGAGCACTTCAATGAGTTGCCTCTCAATATCCGGCAGGGGATTCTGCTGGAGTCGGGTGACAACTCGGTTGATTTCTACGATGGACATTCGCGAACGCCAATCATTGGTGCCCGTCCGATCAATCAAGTTTTTTTCGCAACCAGCTCAACGCGCGCCGGATTTTTTAATCCCGACGACCTTTCGATAGAGTATTTTCAATCAAAAGGGGTGGTTCTTCCACCAAGCAAATCGGGATTACAAGATGAACTTCGCAATCGAATATCGCAAGCCGATGCCTCAACCCTTCTAGACATGGCATTTATTAGTGATGGAGCTTGTTTCCTGTTTCCAAAACACCTTCACTGTTTTCACATAGGAAATGTTGCTTCATCATTTGACGTTCCACTCAACGGGCTTCTTGCAACCTCATTTGTTTCGATCGAGCGGTCGATGATCTTTAATTCGGGCGACGTCTATCTTGCGACCGATCAGGGCCTTCTTCACCGTTTGCCTCAATTTGATCAACTGCGTAACAGCGACCCATTTGATTACCCGCGTGCCCCGGGTTCACTTGATGTCTTATCGATTGCACAAATTAACCCAAGTCAGGAAATTCTCATGAGGAGTAATCACCTTCTGCAAGTTTACGACACTCGAGCAAGAAACTGGCAATTGATTCCAGGATTGGAATCAACACCATTTAAAAAAATGGTTGGCCCATATTATTGGTCTGAAAAGCTTGATTCGCTTTAAACCGTGATGGTCTCTTTGAAGAGGCCAAACACTCCGCGAAGACAATCGGCGATCTCGCCCAAGGTGACGCCGACTTCGACAGCGTCGACTAAAATCGGCATGAGATTTTCGGTGCCCTTCGCGGCCGCCTGGATGCGTTCAAGGTTTTTTGAGACAAGCTCTGCATTGCGCAAAGCTTTGAATTTCTTCAGGCGGGCTATCTGTTCACTCGCCACGGCCTCGGTAATTTTCAATATTTCATGCTTTTCTTTTGACGTCTGAATGTACTCATTCACTCCGACGACGATCTCTTCTTTGCGCTCAACCGCCCGTTGAAAATTGTATGCGGCCTGCTGGATCTCTCGTTGAATCCAACCGGTCTCGATGCACTTGACGACTCCACCCTGGGCTTCAATGCGCTCGATATATTCGGTCGCTTTTGCTTCAAGCTGATCAGTCATAGATTCAATAAAGTAGGAGCCGCCCAAAGGGTCAATCACATCTGCTGCGCCCGATTCATTGGCGATAATTTGTTGCGTGCGCAGCGCGATCGTCGCGGCCTTTTCAGTCGGGAGACCGAGAGCTTCATCCATCGAGTTGGTATGCAGGCTTTGTGTTCCACCCAACACGGATGCGAGCGCTTGAATCGTCACGCGCACAATATTGTTTTCGGGCTGCTGAGCTGTAAGAGTGCTGCCGGCAGTCTGTGAATGAAAGCGAAGCTTCCAAGATTTTTCGTCTTTCGCGTGAAATCGGTCGCGCATAATTTTCGCCCACATGCGACGTGCGGCGCGGAATTTCGCGACTTCTTCGAAGAAATTGTTATGTACGTTGAAAAAGAAACTCAATCGTCCTGCAAATAAATCAACGTCAAGACCGCAGGCGACCGCTGCTTCGACGTACGTGATTCCGTTGGCGAGAGTGAAGGCCACTTCTTGGGCGGCCGTGCTGCCGGCTTCGCGGATGTGGTAGCCCGAGATCGAAATTGTATTCCAGTTGGGAACTTGGTCAGCGCAGTACGCGAAAATATCGGTGATCACACGCATCGACGGCTTTGGCGGATAAATGTAAGTTCCACGCGCGATGTACTCTTTAAGTAAATCATTTTGGATTGTGCCAGTTAGTTTGTCGGAGGTGATTCCGCGACGACGAGCGACTGCTATATAGAATGCGAGCAAGATACCAGCTGTCGAGTTGATCGTCATCGAAGTCGAAATTTTTTCGAGTGGGAGATCTTTGAGTAAAATCTCCATATCTTCAATCGATGAGATTGCGACGCCGACTTTGCCGACTTCGCCCGATGACATCACATGATCCGAGTCGTAGCCCATTTGAGTAGGCAAATCGAATGCGACCGACAGGCCCGTCTGTCCACGCTGCAAGAGAAGCTTGTAACGCTCGTTGCTCTCGCGAGCAGAACCAAAGCCAGCATATTGGCGCATGGTCCAGAAGCGTCCACGGTACATGGTTTCTTGCACTCCGCGGGTGTACGGAAAATCACCTGGGTCGCCAAGTGTTTCAAAGAGTTGGTCAGTCGACTTCAAATCCGTTGGCCTGTAGACCGGCTTGAACTCAATTCCGCTAGATGAGAGGAACGCCTCTTTGCGTTGCTTGGAAGCTTTCTTTTTGTCAATAAGCGGGGCGGGCGGCGATGTCTGATTCACTTTGATCTCACTTCGGTAATGCTTCAAACGTGATAAGAGTTTGACCCGATTCAACGCTGTCAGCTGGCTTGACTAAGATCTCTTTGATTTTGGTATCTTGTGGTGCACGCATCTCGTTTTCCATCTTCATTGCTTCCATGATGAGGATCGGTTGATTTGCCTTCACGAAATCTCCCTTACTCACCAGGATCTTCACGATCTTGCCGGGCATGCCCGAGACGAGTTTATCCCCCGCCCCCATCATGCCACCTTTTTTAAGGCTCTCATGCAAAAGGGTTTCGTCGTTGTAGATTGTGACTTTGCGGTAGGAGCTGCGCGTGTACACGTTGTACTCGGTACCAGAGCCAATCACGTCCATCGCGTAAGAATGGCCTTCAAAGATCAAGTTGATCACGTTTTCGACAAGTTTGTACTCCTCTTTCGAAACGTCGTAACGAACCCAATCGGCGCCCTCTTCTTGAAGATTGATCTTCCAAGAGCGCTTCGTTTCGTTGATATCGATTTTGTAATGCTTGCCGCGAATATCTGCTTCAAAAAACATATTCTACCTCTAAGTGTAAGATCTAATCGCGCAGCGCTTGTTTGCGCCCGAGATCTTTCCAGCGGCTTGCCACGTTGTATTCGGAGACGGCCTTGGCCTTTTTATCGTTGTAGGCCGCAATCGCAGCCGTGATCAAAAAGACGTGATCGTCGACGACCTGGAAGAGTTGCGGTTCTTTGATCACGAGATCTTTTTCGCAAAACTGTGTCGTGTAGGTGCCATCGAGAAACTTCGGCGATTGCAAAATGGATTTATGCATTTTGATATTCGTTTTGATTCCTGTGAGCGTGAATTCCGTCAGCGCGCGATCGAGACGACGAATCGCAGTGTCGCGATCGGGGCCGTATGCAATCAGTTTAGCAATCATTGGATCGTAATAGATTGGCACTTCGTAGCCAGGATAGGCATACGAGTCGACACGTATAAACGGCCCCTGCGGGTGACGGCAGCGGCGGATCAAGCCTGGTGATGGAACAAACGTTTCTGGATCTTCAGCGCAGATACGTGCTTCGATCGCATGACCTCGTTGCGATATTTGCTCTTGTTTCATCGAGAGCGGGCGCCCCAGTGCCACGAAGATTTGCTCCTGAACGAGATCGATGCCCGTCACAAGCTCCGTGATCGGGTGCTCGACTTGAAGTCGAGTGTTCATCTCCATAAAAAAGAATTCTTTCGTCACGTTATCAAATATAAATTCGAATGTGCCGGCACCGACGTAGCCAATAGATTTCGCTGCGCGAACTGAGACCTCGCCCAATTTTTGGCGAACATTGTCGGGTACGCTTGGCGAAGGACTTTCTTCAATAATCTTTTGATGCCGACGTTGGATCGAGCATTCGCGCTCGTACATATGAACCACGTTGCCGTGCTTGTCGCCAAAGATCTGCATCTCGATATGTTTTGGATTTTGAATGTAGCGTTCAATATACACTGTTTCGTTTTTGAAATAATTGAGCCCTTCTGAACGAGCTGCGCGGTACGAGCCCTCAAGCTCTTCCATCTTGTGGACAACCCGCATTCCTTTTCCGCCACCACCCGCAGTCGCCTTGATGATAACGGGGAGGCCAATTTTTTCGACGCAAACGCGCGCATGCTCGATCGTATCCACCGGACCGTCGGAGCCTGGAACCGTCGGCACATTTGCTTCGCGCATGAGCTTAATTGCTGAAAGTTTGTCACCCATCGAGCGAATATTGGCAGGAGTGGGACCGATAAAAGTAATGCCCATTTTATCCAGCTGTTCAGCAAAATCGGCATTTTCGCTCAAAAAGCCGTAACCAGGGTGAACCGCTTCGGCGCCCGATTTGCGAATTGCCGCAAGGATATTTTCGGTATTCAAATAGGAATCTTTGCTCGGTGCCGGACCGATGTTGTAGGCCTCGTCGGCCAAGACCACCGGTAAACTGTCGCGATCGGCATCGGAATAAACGGCAACTGACTTAATCCCGAGATCGCGGCATGCGCGAATCACGCGCAATGCGATCTCTCCGCGATTGGCGATCAGAACCTTTTTAAACATTTTCTTTTCCACGTCGTACCTCTTTTGAGCCCGATTCAATTCATCGGGCTGCGATCAAATTGAAATCATTTACCACTCTTAAATTTGCAGCTCGCGAGAGCCGCTGAATTCAGATCAAAGCGGGATGTTTCCGTGTTTCTTCGGAGGATTTGTGTCTTTTTTGTTTTTTAACATCTCTAGCGCATCGATGATGCGTTTGCGACTCATCGATGGCTCGATGACTTCGTCGATGTAACCGAGTTCAGCAGCAACATAAGGATTTGCGAATTTCGTTTCGTACTCGTTGTTG
The DNA here is from genome assembly GCA_043758635.1 of Bdellovibrionales bacterium. GTDB lineage: Bacteria > Bdellovibrionota > Bdellovibrionia > Bdellovibrionales > JAMPXM01 > JAYVND01. Next base: position 7,924 of record JAYVND010000697.1, on the reverse strand, counting down.
AGCTTCGCACGTTCTTCGGCTGGGTTTGAGGCTTTCTTAAGTGCGTCGCGGAAGATGATGCTAACGGCGCCATCAGCACCCATAACGGCGATTTCTGCCGACGGGTAAGCGAGGTTGATATCCCCACGCAAATGCTTTGACGACATCACGCAGTAGGCGCCGCCATAGTTTTTACGAGTGATGATCGTGACCTTAGGCACAGTCGCTTCTGCGTAAGCGTACAGCAATTTTGCGCCGTGTGTGATGATCCCGTTCCACTCTTGATCTGTACCTGGCAAGAAGCCGGGAACATCGACGAAGGTAACAATCGGAATATTGAAAGCATCGCAGAAGCGAATGAAGCGCGCGGCTTTCTTAGAAGCATCGATATTTAAGCAGCCCGCGAGAATTTGCGGCTGGTTGGCAACGATACCGACGCTGCGGCCGTTGTAACGTGCAAAGCCAACAATGATATTCTTCGCGTAATGCTGATGCACTTCCAAGAAGTAACCTTCATCGACCGTTAGCTTAATAAGCTCCGACATGTCGTACGGCTTTTTTGAATTGTCTGGAATGAAAGTATTGAGTGATTCTTCAATACGGTCCGGGCGATCGGTTGTCGGCAAGACGGGTGGATCGTCTACATTGTTGCTTGGAAGGAAATTTAAGAGCTCGCGGATCATCAAGAGGCAGTTCTTGTCGTCTTCGGTTGCAAAATGCGCAACCCCAGAACGAGTCGAATGCGCGTGCGCGCCGCCAAGCTCCTCTTTGGTGACGTCTTCATGCGTGACGGTCTTGATGACATCAGGGCCGGTCACGAACATGTAGCTTGTGTCCTTGACCATAAAAATGAAATCTGTGATCGACGGCGAGTATACCGCGCCACCCGCGCAGGGCCCCATGATGGCACTGATCTGTGGAACCACGCCCGAGGCCATCGTGTTGCGCAAAAAGATATCGGAGTAGCCGGCAAGCGCTTCTACGCCCTCTTGAATCCGCGCTCCGCCCGAGTCATTGAGACCAATGATCGGCGCCCCGTTTTTCATCGCCATATCCATGATTTTTAAAATCTTATTCGCCTGTGTGCGAGACATCGATCCGCCGAAAACGGTGAAATCTTGGCTGTACGTGTAAACAAGTTTACCATTGATGCGGCCGTAACCGGTCACAACGCCGTCGCCTAAAAAAGTTTTTTCAGCCATTCCGAAGTTTTGCGAGCGGTGAGTGACGAAGCGATCCATCTCTACAAAGCTGCCCGGATCTAAAAGTACATCGAGACGTTCACGAGCCGTGAGGCGTGTCCCCTCTTTGTGTTTAGCGATACGCTCCTTGCCGCCGCCGGCGAGGGCTTCATCGTTTCTTTTTTCAAGACCGCTAATACGTAGTTCAGTCGTTGAAGGGGTCATGTTTGTCGACATTCAATTGCTCCGTGTAACTTTTAAAATTCAGCTAAATTCAAATATTTTATTCGTAAAGCGTTCGAGAGGTCTACAACAAGGGCGAGAGACTTCTCCCAACAATTTTATAAGGCTCTCAAGCCAGTCGAGAGCTCAGGGGAATTAAGGATTAAGGCGGCCATACAGACGAGGGAATGGAATCGACTCGCGAACATGTGGAAGACCGCAGATCCAAGTGACCGCGCGCTCAAGTCCAAGTCCAAAACCCGAATGCGGAAAGGTTCCGTAACGACGGAGATCCGCAAACCATTTGAAGTCTTCTTCTTTCAAACCATGTTCATTTACTTTTCGCATAAGGGTCGAGTAATCGTCCTCGCGCTGTCCGCCACCAATCACTTCGCCGTAACCCTCGGTCGCCAAAAGATCGCAACTCAATGAGCGACCTGGTTCCTTTGGATCTTCTTTCATGTAGAAGGCTTTGATCGCAGAGGGGTAATGGTGAACGAAAACCGGTTTGTCGAATCGTGAGCTGATAATTGTTTCATCTGGGGCTCCGAAATCGTCGCCAATGATGAACTCCGGGTTTTCTTTTTTAATGATCAAAGCGGCCTCGTCGTAATGCAGGCGCGGGAAGCTTCCCTTGATCAATTCAAGCGGAGCTAGATTGCGTTCAAGTGCCGCAAATTCGTCTGGCCGATTTTTAATCGCGCGCTGAACGATGTATTCTACAAATTGCTCTGCCAGTTCCATGTTGTCGTATAAATCGTTGAACGCCACTTCGGGCTCAACCATCCAAAACTCAATCAAGTGTCGACGCGTTTTCGATTTTTCCGCACGGAAGGTGGGCCCAAAGCAATAAACTTTTCCGAGCGCTGCTGCGGTCGCTTCCATGTAGAGCTGTCCGCTCTGTGAGAGATAAGCTTTTTCGTCGAAGTACTGAGTTTCAAATAAGTTCGATGTGCCCTCGCACGCACTCGGCGTGAAGATCGGCGCATCGGTGAGAGTGAAGCCGCGACCATCGAAGAAATCGCGAATTGCCGAGACGATTTCGGCACGAATTCGTAAAATCGCATGCTGACGTTTTGAGCGCAACCAAAGGTGGCGGTTGTTCATCAAAAAATCAGTGCCATGCTCTTTTGGGGTGATGGGATATTCTTCGGCTACTTGAATGATCTCGAGATCATCTGCGCCAAGTTCGTAGCCACCCGGGCTGCGCTTTTCTTCACGAACTGTTCCAGTGACTTTCACCGAGGATTCTTGCGTGAGGAGGCCGAATTTATTTTCAAACGCATCCGTGTTGCATTCGCCTTTGAAGTAAATGCACTGGCAAATCCCGGTGCCGTCTCGAAGCAAAAGAAACTTAATTTTTCCAGACGAACGCAAATTGTAAACCCAACCGCGGAGTTCTACTTTCTGTCCGACGTAGTTTTTCAAATCCGAAATGTAATAACGCATCGAATGTCCTTTTAAGTTTCCTGTCGATTGTGCCACTCGAGCGACTCGCCGATCGAGTGCAAGAAGCTTGTCCAAATCACTTTCGCTGAGGCGCGTGAGTTAACGACAACACTAGGGAAATTTCAACAAACGTACTCGTCGCGCTGCGCGTTAGGCAAGTTGAAGCACGCGTGTTTTTAGGGCACAAACATGATGCGTCGAAATGCGGCTGGAATGAGGCCGGAGCAGAGCTTAAGCGCCGAGCAGAGGGCTGGCGCTGAGATGAAAAATTAGAAGTTTTTCAGTGCGGACGTGTTTGGAAATGGTGGCAAATCTCGGCGAGCGTTCTTCTTAATTAGGGAATCACTTTTGAACGAAAGTTTTCAACAGCGCGAGTGCATTGGTGACGTCCAACCGGCCACCCGATGAGACGGGAAAGTTCCCGTAATTGGTTGAGCCGATGATGGCAGACCGAACCTGCGCTGCCGTCGCTGTCGGGTACGCACTCCAGATCGCCGCCGCGGCTCCAGAAACAAACGGCGTCGCCATGCTTGTTCCATCCATGCTCACGGTGCCTCCACCCGGATAAGTGCTAATGATGCCCACACCTGGTGCCACCAGATGGACAAGTTTACTGCTAAAATTCGAAAACCCCGCGATAAAATCTCGCACACTCACTGCTCCAACGGTAATCTGATTCGGCATTCCGAGCGCTGCTGGATATTCTGGCGAGATACCAATGTCTAAACCATTTCCGTTTTCGTCCCCATTGCCCGCGGCCGCCACAAACAAAATGCCGTGAGCACTGAGATCTGAAATGGAAGCGATAAGGGCTTGCGAACACTGGGCACCGCCCCAGCTAGCACTTACGATTCTTGCCCCTTGCGTTTGTGCATAATTGATCGCACGTATGGCTGCCGAAATCGTTCCACCGCCATCGCGATCCATAAAGGCTAACGGCATGATCTTAGCTTTCGGCGCCATTCCTTGAACAGTGCCCTTAGTGCCATCGGCAGCGATGATTCCCGACACATGCGTTCCATGACCGACACCATCTGAAACACTTGCCGAGTTTGTCGCGAAATCGTAGCCGCTGACATCGTCAACAAAACCGTTTTGATCATCATCGATTTGATTTGCGGGAACTTCTTTCGAATTGACGTACAGTTGGCCCGCAAGCTGCGGATGCGTTTCATCAACGCCCGTATCGACAACCGCAACGACAATTCCCTCACCAGTTGCACCTTGAGCCCAAGCATGCTCGGCGCGTGAGTCCTTGACCCCCCAGTTGACGGGTGTGCTGCTCTTTGATTCTGCCCTCAGGCGTTTCGGTTGATTTGGAAGTTTGATGCGGAAATCAGTTTCAGAAAAAGCGATGTCATCCGCAAATGGTTTTGCAATGTTCTCTTGAAAATCTTCGGCGTTTTCGACGTCTTCGATTGAAGTCGTGCCGTCTTTCCAGCGCACGATAAAGCGATTCGCGATTGCGGTGCTTGCGCAATCACCCTTATTGGTGCCGCTGAATCCGCGATCAGTGCTCACGGTTTGACTGCTCCGCGTGCCGCAGCCGGCATTCATCAAGATGACGGTGAGCAGTGCAACAACTAAAAGCGCATTGCAGAAACTATTGAGGAGTGTGAATTTCGAATCTGTGCGAAACGACTGCACGCGAAATTGACTTCTGACATCCATGTCAAAATTCATTACAAAGGCCTCCTGCCATCAAAAATCACGACACGCAGACATCCTGTCTGACGCGTTTTCACATCCGCATTGCTGCGTTGATATCGGTCTCTTTAGTGTCACCGAAAAGCAGACGGGCGGTTAGTCCTACTCGGTGGGATCTTAGAGGGGTCGCATTTAAGCGGGGACGGGAGCTGAAGACAAGTAAAACTGGACGATGAAGAGTGGGCAGAAAATGCGCAGGGACCAGCAGTCAACCCGCTGCCGATCGCACGCCTGGCCTTTTCGCGAGCTGAATTTTTAGAGAGTTTTCACAAAATCTCTTAGGAAGTCACAGAAGGTCGATTCAACCATCCTGGCAGTTTGCGTGACTTCTTCGTGCGAAAGTCTACCGGTCGCCAATCCTGCTGCTGGATTGGTGATGCAACTCAGGGCACAGACGCGAAGTCCCAGGTGGTTGGCAGCGATGGCTTCGGGCACGGTGCTCATTCCGACGGCTTTCCCGCCTATCAGCTGCAGATAGCGCACTTCCGCCGGAGTTTCATAAGTCGGGCCGCTCACGCCGCAGTAAATCCCGCGCGAGTGACGGATGTTTTTTGCTTTTAGAATTTCAAGCATTCGCTCACTCAGTTTGCGATCGTACGCTTCGCTCATATCTGGAAAACGTGGTCCTAGCTGCGCAAGATTGGGGCCTTTGAGTGGATTGTCGCCCATCAAATTGATGTGATCGTCGAGAACCATAAAGTCGCCAGGCAGCATGTTTGGATCAAGGCCACCTGCAGAGTTTGTGAGAAGCAAAGATTCGATTCCAAGCATTGCAATCGTGCGAGTCGGATGAACCACGGTCGCCATGGAGTGGCCTTCGTAGAAGTGGATTCGCCCCTGCAGGCAAGCTATCGGGACGTCATGAACTGTCCCAAGAATAAGCCGCCCCCCGTGACCTTCAACGGTTGGTGCAATGAAGCCAGGAATTTCATCATAGGGAAGAGTGCTGTCGACTTTGATTTGATCGACGAACGCGCCAAGGCCCGAGCCAAGAATGATTCCCATTCGCGGTTTGAGTTGTGAGCGAGAGCGAATGTACGCGGCCGATTCTTCGAGATTTTTTTGTAAGTTCAAAATTCAATTCACCCTATCCGTTGCTTTTCTCTTGAATATCAAAGCGGGGACGTCAGGTTTTTGCAAGGAAATTGACGTCGCGGACAAAAGCATATCCTTTGCAGTCGCAAATTTTGCAGCATTCGATGGCGATGCACCATAGAGAGAATAAAGCAAATCGCCCTTTTGGACAGCCTCTCCAAGTTTGCGATGCACTTCAATTCCGGCAGTTGCATCGACGTCATCGCTTGCTCTCAGGCGCCCAGCGCCAAGCGCAATTGCCGCAACTCCGACACGCTCAACATCCGTGCGAGTGATAAACCCATCAGCGTCGGCAATAATATCAACTTTTGTTTTTGCCGTAGGTAATTTCGAAGCGTCTCCACCCTGGCGAATGCACATGCGTTCAAACATTTCCCACGCGCGCCCTGATTCCAAAATGTCACGAGCAATTTTGCGGCCCTCTTCAGGAGTCGCGGCTTTCTTGCCCAAATAAATCATCTCCGCCGCAAGTTCAAGAGTGAGCTCGGTAGTGTCTTCAAAATCTGTATGCGGCCGACCGAGATAACTTTCTCGTTTCATGATGGCGAAGCATTCGCCCATTTCAAGCGAGTTGCCTATGAATCGACCGAGCGGCTGCTCCATGCTCGTCAGCAATGCAGAAACATTTTTGCCGTGATTTGCGCCGATCTCCATCAGCTTGTCGGCAAGGGTCTCTGCGTCGGCAGCGGTTTTCATGAATGCGCCCGAACCAAACTTCACATCTAATACGAGTGCGCCAATTCCCTCAGCCAGCTTCTTGGACATGATGCTGGCGCAGATGAGCGGGTAAGACTCAACAGTCGCGGTCACATCGCGAAGAGCGTAAATGCGTTTGTCCGCGGGGCAGATTTCGGCAGTTTGGCCAATAATCGCAACGCCAAGTTCGGTCACTTGTTCGGAAAATTCATCGAGCGAAAGCCCGATTCGAAATCCCGGGATGGCCTCGAGTTTGTCGAGCGTACCACCAGTGTGACCAAGACCACGGCCCGCTATCATCGGCACGGGTACACCAGCTGCGGCAACAAGCGGAGCCAAGATCATGCTGGTTTTATCGCCAACGCCACCCGTGCTGTGCTTGTCGACAGCAACCGATGACAAGTGCGAAAAATCAAGTGATCGCCCTGAGCGTAGCATCGCCTCGGTGAGCGCGAACGTTTCGGCAGGAGTCATGCCGTTAAAATAAACTGACATGAGCCAGGCAGACATTTGATAATCAGGAAATTCGCCTTTTGAAAATCGATCGACGATGAATTGAATCTCCTCGCGAGTGTGCTCTTGGCGATTGCGTTTTTTCTTAATCAACTCAGCTGGAAAAAATTCTATCATTCGTAAACCCTTTATTTAATAAGTCGTGCCGTTAGCGGTTTGGCAAGTTACAAGCGCCACTCCCGAGCTTGTACCAAGCCGGGTGGCACCAGCACTGATCATGGCCTTGGCTTGGTCGTAGGTTTTGACCCCGCCGCTAGCTTTGATCTGCATCTTCGAAGAACAGCTTTGCTTCATGAGCTGAATATCTCCAACTGTTGCCCCACGACCTAAGAAACCGGTCGCAGTCTTTACGAATTTCGCGCCTGCTTGCTCGGATATTTTGCAAGCATGGATGACTTGATCAGCTGTCAGCAAACCAGTTTCCAAAATCACCTTCACGCAATGACCGTCGGCAGCTTGAACGACTGCGCGAATGTCAGACTCCGCCTCAGCCCAGCGATTCTCTTTCGCTAGGTCTAGGCGGAGAACCATATCAAACTCACGCGCCCCGTCGCGAAGTGCGGCGCCTGTTTCAAATGCCTTCGTCAGAGAAAGGCTGGCCCCAAGCGGAAATCCAATGACTGAGGCGGTGAGGACCGTCGTGGTTTCCAAAAAGTCGCGTGTCGCCGCAACAAAAATCGGATTCACGCAGACAGCTTTGAACGAATGCTGAGCAGCTTCTCGGCAGAGCAACTCGATGTCACAGAGTGTGGCATCAGCCTTAAGAAGTGTATGATCGATGTATCGCGCGAGATCTTTTGGAGCCTGAATTTCTGAGTCCGACATAAAATCTCCTTTTAACCGCGCCTGTTACTGCAACTGTTACTGCAACTGTTACTGCGCCAGGCTACGCGCCAGGCTAAACGTCTGAACTGCGCAAAGCATGCCGCCCGGCAATGTTCCCAACACTGCGCAAAGCACGGCGCCCGGCACCGTGCGCACAGTAGCGCTCATAATTGCACGTTCGAATAATGAAAACAGTTGAAAATTGATTCTTCAACCTTGATTGTCGGCTGATGATCATTCGACACTATTTAGTATCT
>JAYVND010000696.1:0-3091 GCA_043758635.1 Bdellovibrionales bacterium | reverse complement strand
CCTCTGCCCGAAGTTCTTGAGCTGCATTCGCGGCGAGGCCTGACGCCGAACTGTTTTGCTGAGAGACGCTGTCCAGCTGGGTCATTGCTTTATTGATCTCTTGAACGCCCTTGGCCTGTTCTTCGCTGGCGCCCGAAATTTCGACAATCATTGTCCCGACTTCACTCACATCAGATACAATTGCATCAAGCAATTCTGCGCATTTCTTTGCCGACTTTATTCCGCCTTCGACTTTCGCTTGCGAGACTGACATCAAACTGCTCACGCGGCTCTTAGTATTGCCCACAATCTGCTCGACCTTACGAATGCTTTCATCTAGCATTTCCGTGATTTCTTTTGCCGCCGCACCACTCATTTGCGCAAGCTTTCCGACTTCTTCTGCGACGACCGCAAAGCCTTTTCCATGCTCGCCGGCACGGGCTGCTTCGACCGAAGCGTTGAACGACAAGAGTTTAGTTTGGAAAACAATGTCGTTAATAACTTTCGTTTTGCTTCCGATTTCGGCGATGACTTTTACAATCGCCTCGATTTCGCGGTTGCCGTCTTCGACCTGTTGACCGACTGAGCGGCTGCTTTGAGAAATCTCATCGATTGAGACCATCATCTCCTCGACTGCCGACTTACCACTTGCGACCGTCTGTTGGCTCGTGACCGAAACCTCACCTGAACGGCGTGCATTGTCGGCATTTTTCGAAATCATCGCGCTTGTTTCTTCAAGCGACGCTGTTGTCTGTTGGAGTGCCGCCGCCTGCTCGCTCGCGCCCGAGGCGAGCTGATCGCTTGCCGACGCAATTGCTGCCGCTGTGTGTTCTACAAGCCCAGCGCCCTTCTGAAGACCAGCAGAAATCGAAGCGAGATTTTTAGAAATACCGCCGGCAAAGAACCAAGACGCAAGGGCGCCGAAGATGCAACCACCCAGAATCACCGATGCTAATAATATGTTGGAATATTCGGCGGTCGATTCCGCATTGCTGATCTTCGCTTGCATGGAACTCTGGTGATAGGCCACCAACTTATTCATCGCTTCCATATAAGCATTTGCTTTTCGCGCTGCATGGATCGCAAAAAAGTCGTTTAAATATTTTATATTTTCAGGTTCGTTTGTTCCATAAACTTCAACCACTTTGTTGAGTGACTTTTCGTAGTCCTCCCAGACAAGCTGCACGGCCTCGTAAAACGGCTTCTGTTTCTCGACAATGCCAATCGCTGCATACTTCTCGTTTAAATCATCATAAATCGCGACATGCTCTTTTATTTTTTTCAAAGCGTTCGTGGCGGCAGCTCCCGACAAACTTTTGGAATCCAGTGAACGGGCGTTGATTCGGATCTCTCGAAATTCCAAAAACATTTGGTACGCGAGGCCCATCTTTGGCACGCTTGTTTTTGTCATCGCTTTGTATTGCTCGCTCACGTTCGCCAAAGTGAAGTACCCGACGATCCCAACGATGATACTGATGGAACACAGAAAACAGCTGAGGGTCAGCAAGCGGCCTTTAAAACTCATTCTTTGGAACATTCGTGACCTCTGGATTTAAAATGACAATTTTGCATCGGCCCTGAAGCCTAGCAGCTTTAGCTCCTGAATTTGATTTTCCCAAAACTGGACCTTTTGCTATGTGCGGTTCGCGGTGTGCAGTTCGCGCTTTGCTTTGAGCTTCGTATCTTGCGTCATGTGCTTAAAAAAAGCGTCGAGTGATCTCGTTCGAAATGAACTCTAGATTTTACGAATCTGCGTGGCGCGAAGTTTCAAGAGGCCGTCCATTTTCGCCGACCGATCGGGCCTTAAGCTCAGAGCCTTTCGTTTGCCTATTTCTTTCCAAACTGGAATCTGTTTTAAAAGCAAATTTGGGTCGTACGGCTTTTCAACATAATCAATCACTCCGAGCCGTAATGCTTCTGAGACGGTCGCAAAATCAAGACACGTCGAAATTAAAACAATCGGGATATGGCCGAATTCGGCGAGACAAGCTTTCATCAGAGAGATTCCATCTAAACCTATCATATTGACGTCTGACAACACGAGCGAGATGCGGGACTGGTATTCACGATAGAGGACTAGCGCCTCATTGCCATCGGCTGCGAGGAGAGTTTCATAACCTGCGCTGGCGAGGAACTCCGCCATGACTTCCCGGAGATCGACTTCGTCGTCCACAATCAAAACAAGACCATTTGTAACTTCCAAACTTCCTCCGCACCCGTATAGATGGGCATTGGATCGGCCTTCCAAATTATTTCTTGAGTTGAGCGTGCAAAGATATACCGCCAAACGAGGGAATAGCGACCCCTTAGCTATTTTTGCTTAGCTCGTTGAGAATGAACTCGGTGGGACTGAACGCCCTCTAGTAAACTCGAAATTCATCCGATCAGACGATCGTCTCTATGTGTCTGAAATATGTAACGATAGACGCGATGTGCAAACGCTGATCACTCACCGGGTTTACGACACATCAGATACATCGGACACATGAGACACATCATCTCTGACTAGGAATGCGATATGCGGAAGTTCCCGATCCAACCTCGAGTGGTCATTATCGGTGGAGGCGCCGCCGGGGCGTTGGCGTTGATTAAATGCATTCGTGATTGCACTCAGGACACGAATTTTACGGTCCTCGAAACTCGCGAGAATCTAGGATTTGGCGCCGCCTATTCAACTGGCACAGATGCACTCATCCTCAATGTTCCGGCCGAAAAAATGAGTGTTGATCCGAAGAATCCTCGAGATTTTCTGACTTGGCTTACGGCCGAACATCCAGGAGCCACAAAACTTGAAACCTGGCCGTTCGTTCCACGCGCTTGGTTTGGAAATTATTTGCAATCGAAGGTTCATTCACATCGCGGTCGATTTACGCATCTTCGTGATCGTGCGCTTACCTTCAAACGGATGTCTAATGGCACGTGGGACATTCCACTGGAAAGTGGCACTCGCATCGTCGCCGACTTTCTGATCATCGCGACCGGCTACACGCAAGCCGAGTCAGCAACCTGTCGAGGTGGCGGCGTGACCAGCGCTTCAGACCTGGGCCCTCTATCTCATCAATCTATTTTAAAGATGATGACGACCGGTGAAGTGCGCAGAGTCTTGAGCAGC
>JAYVND010000695.1:0-3092 GCA_043758635.1 Bdellovibrionales bacterium | reverse complement strand
ACGCCCCAGTAGAGTGCACTCATGCAACCAGCGGCCGCAATGTCGGGAGCCGCATAAACGAAAAACGGGCCGTCCGCCATCAGCTTAAACATACGCGCGTCGGGCTCTGTTCCCGATCGCAGATGGCCGTCAGGCGAAAGAAAATAAGTAAGCTCCTCACGCGAGGACACCACGTTGTGCGAACCTAAATCTGGCTTGCCGATTTCTCTCGAGTGGAACAAAGCTCGGGGCGCATATCCCATGGACATCGAACGAATTGGTGGCTTTCCAGCGACAACCGGCATTGACTCAATCGCGCGATCCGCCAAAAAATTCAGAATCATTTGCCCGCGCGCCGACGCTTCTCTTAATAGTTGCAGAGTGCGCGAATCATTAAGGCCCGTATCGATATGCGCCAGCACCTTAGGCCAAGCAAACTCTGCTGACGGCGACAATTCACCGTGGAGAATTGACGGGTTGATTCCTGCATTAAGCAAGTAGCCAATTAAACCACCACTCCAATCAGAGTTCGCCCAAAGTGAATTCACCGATGCAATCGGTGACGGAGCGTGACTTGAGCTGTCTTTAACAAAGCCAACCGAGTCCTGGACTTCAAGCGAGCGCGACAGAAAATCCATGTGCGGCACGATCACGTGAGTGCCGATGCGCTTTAAATTGGCAAAGTGCGAGCCTGGGTCTGCATTTCCGTTGATTGGCGCATCGAAGTACAGCGCACGTTCATCTGTTCCATCTGTTTGCATCAATCGACGCACATCAAATCCCGCAAGGATTTGGTGATCCGATCTTAGCTGCAACTCATTCCAAAATGGTTCACCAAGTCCCGCGATGGGCGAGTCTTCAAGACTCCGCTCTTTGACCAGCTGATCAAAGAGAGGCTTCACACGTTCACGCCCCCACTCTTCACCAAAGTTGTCACCCTCGTTGAAGTAGTAAATAAAAAATGATTTCATGCCGTGGCCGATGACCGTCAGATAAGTTTGTTGACGAGATGCATCGGTGACGTCGATACCCTTCCACCAACCGCCTTGAATCTCCGGACCCATTGCCCATTCTTGGCGTGATCCTAAATAGAAATCGTTTGCACTGTCTGCGGCTTTGGTGTCGAGATCAGCTTTGAATGGTGTGTTCATCAGGGTGTTGTCAGACGTTTCAAAAGTTTTTGGATAAAGGTTTACCGTCATCATACCGGTGACGCCAGGCTGATTCTTCAAAACAAAATTTGGCAGGAGTCCATTGTCTGGCGCATTGTAACTCTCAGCCTCGGTGAAGATAACTGATGGCTCGGTGATTCCGAGATCTTCCCAAATCTTGCGAATTTCGTGTAGGTAATTTCCAATCGTCGTATCGGCGAAGCGATACCAATCGCGGCTCTCTGCAAGGTTTGCCGCCACTTGTCCCGGTGGAATTATGGGAGCTTGAATCTCGCCCCAATCTTTCCACGTGCGATGATGCGATTTATTCAAATCGTCGATCGACGCGTATTTCGTTTGTAAGAAATTTTGATATCGTGCAATCGACGAAGCGCTATAATCTTCCGAGTACAACGAAGTCCATTGATAGTTGGTTTCGTTGTCGAGCTGCAAAAAAATCACAGGCTTACCCGGGCCCATCTCAGACTTTAAAACTTGATCGTTGAGAGCGGTAAACCAACGGCGTGTGTATTTCAAAAGAGATGGGCTTGCGTAGTCAAAAAGTTTAGTTCTAAACCCGTCTGGTGAAATCATGTGCGAGTCGGGAAACTTGTCGCTGAACCAAGAAGGAATTGCTCCAAAACCGAGATAGCCCCACTCGGCATTGATGTAGGGGCCTGGTCGTACCATGATGCGATGGATACCATGCTGCTCAACGAGTTTAAAGAATGTGATGACATCGCGCGAAGGGTAATCGGGATTTCCGTCGCCATCCGCATCAGCAGTGCCGTTGAAATCGAATTTACCTTCCGCGTATTCGTGAAAGTCCCAGGGAATGTAAAAGCTCACGGCATTCATCCCAGCTTCTACCGCGCGGTCGAGAGCCTTGTTCCAAAGAGCGATCACTTTTGCACGGGGCTGATTCGGGCCGTAGCCGCCGCGAAGCCGGAAGTACTGGATCTCAGCCCCAAAAAGCTGTGGCTGCGTTACCCCATCGACGATCAGTTGGTTGTGATCAATTTTCACTTCTCGTGCATTCGATTGCGAGCCCACTTGCGGACCCGGTTGAGAACCAGAGTGCGAGATTGAGCTTAGAACAGAGCTTACGGATTTTGCTGTCGGCACGGCGAGTGCGTGAAAGCCGACGATAACCATTCCAGCAATAATCCCTACGCCACGTGATGCGAACAGAAGCCGATTTTGAATTTTCATGGCTCAAAGTCGACCACGTTCGAGTTAGGTTGTAAATAAGCAAAAGCTCTCTTTATTTCAAATGCTCGCGGAATGATTGAATTATTGGGAATCTCGGCGTACACAGACGAATCCAAAAAATTCGAAGAAGGTTCCCATGATCAGCACGTCCAATATCAGTCTCAGCTACGGTGGAAAAAAACTCTTCGAAGACGTGAACGTGAAGTTCACTCCGGGCAATTGCTACGGCCTGATCGGCGCCAACGGCGCAGGTAAATCTACTTTTTTAAAAGTTCTCTCAAAAGAAATCGAAGCCAACACAGGTGAGATCCACATCGGCAGCAACATGCGACTCTCGATGCTTCGTCAGAACCATTTCGAGTTCAACGATTTCCCGGTTTTGAAAACGGTCATGATGGGAAATAAGAAGCTCTTCGAAATTATGGAAGAGAAAGAAGCGCTTTACGCTAAGCCAGATTTCTCTGATGACGATGGCGTCCGCGCGTCAGAGCTAGAGTCGGAATTTGCAGAGCTCAACGGTTGGGAAGCAGAAGCCGATTCGGCCTCAATGCTCGAAGGCATCGGCATCTCAGCCGACATGCACGACAAGCTCGTGAAAGATCTCGATGGCGGAGACAAGGTCAAAGTTTTGCTCGCACAGGCACTTTTTGGTCAGCCCGATGTTCTGCTTCTCGATGAACCTACGAACCATTTAGACATCTACGCGATTCAATGGCTCGAAAATTTCTTGGAGCACTTCAAGAACACCGT
>JAYVND010000694.1:0-3093 GCA_043758635.1 Bdellovibrionales bacterium | reverse complement strand
AACGAGGAAAAGAGTTGCCATCAAATGGTTGCACGCCACATAAAAAAACCTCTGCTTTATTCTCTGCATTCCGATTTCAAAAGTTTTGTGTCGCTGTAATTCTTCTCGCATCCGCCGCGTTTTGTTTACCGTCATTTGCGGACGGGAGCGGCGCCAATCAAATGCTCACGACGTTTACGACTTTAAACACTTACCTACCGGTTGCCACCTGCGATCCAAATGCACCGATAAGTCTTGCTTGTGTGGCGGCAATCTCGCGGTTCTGTCAAAAATCAGGATTTTCTGGCGGAGGAGTTGGTCCTGCCGAACACAACGGTGACGCCGTCGTTGTCACCTGCCTAGGAAGCGATGCGGCCAAAAGCAAGCTCACGCAGTTCTCGACGCTCGTCAGTTTCCACGGCGCCTGTAGCGCCGCGAATCCCTTATCGCCCTTTTGCATTTCGGCTGCCGACAGCCTCTGTCGCAGTCAGGGTTACGCTGCCGGCTACGGGCCGGTGGAAGCCAATGGCGATTCGGCAGTTGTTGAATGCTTGCTTCCATCCTTCGCCGTTTACAAAAATATCAAGTACCAAAACTTTCGTGATGCCGGGTTGAACTGCGGAAGCGCCAACTCCATGACGGGCCTCTGTAACTCAGCGGCGAGCCGCAATTGTCAAGCAAATGGCTACGCCGGCTCCACGGGAGTTCTGCAAATTGGAGAACTAGATGCAAACGTCGCTTGTTTATCTTCAAATTCTTTGGGGAACCAAAGCTCTTACATCCCGTCAGGATTCGATCTCGTTTACGGCGATGAATTCAATGAAAGTGAGCTTGACACTTCGAAGTGGTGGACTCGGTATATCAACGGGGGCCCGGCTGGTCAGCCAATGGAAGGAACCACGAATTTTTTAAACGGCGGGCAGGAACGTTTCGGCGAAAATCGTAATCACATTATGACCGGCTCTGCGCTGAATCTCACCGCCTACGGAGCTCCTGAGGTGTGGGAGCATCCTTCGGGAATGATCCGCTCGAAGGCGACTTTTAAATACGGCTATTTTGAGGCACGCATGCGTCTGCCGGCAGCCGTTGGAGTGTTCCCGGCATTCTGGATGATTCCAGACTCGAAGACCGACGGAACGTTTGCGACCTGGCCGCCCGAAATGGATTTTATGGAGTACGTGAACAATCCCGGCGATCCGCTCACGCGTCGAAAAAGTAGAAGCAACGTGGCCGCGCTAACGGGCTCAACGCAATTTCTCTACAGTGATGATAACTTTGTCACAAACGACGCCTCGGACCCAGAGCCCCACTACATCGCACCTTTTAACTATGACGAAGGCTTTCACGTTTTCGGTGCACTCTGGGACACTGACGACACATTATCGATATTTATCGATGGAAAACTTTTGAGTCGACGGGCATTTTCTTACACCGCCGCCGACGGTTCGGCGATTCCTTACGCACATCTGCTACTTGACTTGGCCGTTGGAAATTACGCAGGTAAACCAACGACCGATTGGAATTTGAATCCGCAGGCACTGGAGATCGATTATGTTCGGGTCTATCAACGATCGGGACAGCACCAACTCGGAGTCAGTTTCGATGGAAGAGATTTGTGCCCGGCCGCCGGCGGTTGCTAGCTGATAACTGAAGAAGATCGAGTTACGTATTTTGCCTTGCAGGTTTACGCTGTACAGATTCGGGAGGACCGAAATGCGATTGATGTCTCTATGAGACCGGTCGAGGAACGTAGCGTTCGAGTTTGCGAATAAGGCCGGAATTGTCTTTCACTCTTTCTTTCCAGACTTTGTCTTCGAAGTACTCTTCTACCGGTACCGTGATCACCTGGCGATTGAACTCTGGCCATTCATTTTGCTTCGGAAACTTGTCGAGTATGATACCCGGCTTCAACCAGGCCCTCGGTACGCCGTGGATCAAAAGGTTTTTCTGCCGATTTCGGAAATGCTTCGAACCGGTTTTAACGTCGGAATAATAAACCGCAGGTCGACCTATCCACGTGAAGAGCACTCGAAGTGACTTTGTGATGTCAAGTGGCTCGCCTGAGTCGGAATCAAGCACCGGCTTGAAATGATCAAGCGTCACGTCAGCGTGCGCCAAATAGCTGCCGTAGATGCCGGCATATTCCCCCATGCTGAAATGCATTTCGAAGTTTTGACTAACACCTTTTGCGCGCAGTCGATCCAGCTCTTTACGGGATTCAATGGGGCGCCTCCCTGAAAGGACCGTAACATGCCCACCTTCCACAAGTGGGCCATTGCCGCTCGACGTTCGTAGCGCGGCTCCGTAAATCTTTCCGTTTGCATCATAAACATCCAAGATAATACACGGCCCCTCAAGGACCTTCTGAAGGCTTTCATCCATATAACTTACCAAGATGGCGGTTCGGCCCGGTCTGCTCGCTAGAGACCGCCCAGCAGCATTATTTGAGCTGATAAATTCATCGATGACCGATTCGTAAACCACCGGAACGCGGCCAAGCTCATCAACGTAGAGATCGCCATTCAAAAGTGTAACTGGGCCACCGCCATAACCGTGACGGAAAGTGACTTCACCATTTGTTTCCTTGATCCATTCGTCTCCCTCTGGCAGCGACTTATTCAGAGGAGCTCGAGGCTGGCTTGCGAACAGGGCAATTTCTCCGCCGACATCCGCTCGAAACTCGCCGTCGAAAAATAAGCGCTGTCGCGTGTTGTTTTTTCCTTCAGCGACGGTGAAAGGCCTCCCACTTACCAAATCGTCGGCCATCCCACCTCCGAAAACGACAAGCTGACGATTGCCGTCGGACTTAGTTCGATACACAAAGGCACCGTCCCAGAGTGACGAGTTCCAAACGAATGGAACTGGGAGATGGCTCTGCGGATCAAACTCTTCGCCGTAACTAAAATGGTGCGAGTTTTCATAATGAATTGCGGACACCGAAATGCCGCCCCCCTGGGCTAGAGTCTCCAGACTATCAACGAAAAGCAGGTGTTGGCCCGACACCCCGACCGCGTATTTGAGCGTGCCGTCTGGAAGAGTCACCGGGAGCGGCGGCGCCGGATCGGGCGTTTCCGAGATTTCATGCGTGAGAAGCCTCGGCCCGATTTCACCAGC
>JAYVND010000693.1:0-9606 GCA_043758635.1 Bdellovibrionales bacterium | reverse complement strand
AAATCCGCACGGGCTGGGATGAGTCCTCACGAAACGCCGAAAAAGTTGCCGAGATTGCTTACAACGAAGGACTTGAATGGGTCGCAATTCACGGTCGCACGCGCGCCGCCGGGTATTCGGGTTTGGCAGATTGGGACTTCATCGCCAACGTCAAAGCGAAAAGCAAAATTCCGATCTTAGGAAACGGCGATATTCACACCGCGAACCGTGCAATGGAGCGTCTGAATGAGACGGGGTGCGACGGTGTGATGATCGGCCGTGGCTGCTTAAAAAATCCGTGGATTTTCAACGAGTCGTTGCAACTTTACAAGAAGGCGCAAGCGGTAAAATTGCAGACTCTGACAGATTTGTCGGGATTGGAAACACAAAATCAAGGTGCGAGTCCCGCTCCTCTTCGAGCTGAGGCTAGTTCGAGTGCGATTCAGTCGGGTTCTCCGGTATTTGCGGGTTCGTTGAGTTGGGACACCGGTCCGATTTCGGCGGGCGAAAAGGACTTTGTGAGGCTCTTTGCCCGCATGAAAGCGGCATTTCTTCAGGTCACTGACGAAAAGATAACGATGCTACAGCTCAAGAAGTTTGCTTCATGGTACTCTTCCGGCTATCCTGGCGCCTCAAATTTTAGAAAGATCATCTTCCAGGCCGCAAACCTCGAAGAAGTCACTCGGATGATCAACGAGTTCTTTTCAGGATTGCAGTTGACCGTGCCGGATGACACCAGCCAAGAGGCTTTCCTCATGGGTGGTCACGGTTGAATTTCTGAATTTGATATTTCGGGCTGCGCGTAGGTTTTTGCTTCGACGGCGTTGAATCATCTATTTTAGTTTAGATTAGATTAGATTAGACTAGATATTGAGCCAGGCATTAGACGAGATATTGAACCAGATATTAAGCCAGATAATTGTTTGAAGTTTTTTAAGTCCAGGTAGCTGCAGATAAGGAATCCATGGAAGAAATCATAACGCCCGATAAGATCCGCAATATTGCCATCATCGCCCACGTCGATCACGGTAAAACAACTCTTGTTGACCATCTCTTGAAGCAGAGCGGTTTGTTCCGTACGAACGAACACACAGCAGACCGTATGATGGATTCGATGGATCTCGAGCGCGAACGTGGAATCACGATTGCGGCGAAGAACGCATCGTTTGTCTACGAAGGTCACCGCATCAACATCGTCGATACTCCGGGTCACGCAGACTTCGGTGGTGAAGTTGAGCGCGCATTGACAATGGTCGATGGAGCTATCTTGCTCGTCGATGCCTCGGAAGGTCCACTTCCGCAAACGCGTTTCGTATTGAAAAAAGCTTTGGACCTTGGGTTGAAAGTTATTGTTTGCATCAACAAGATCGATCGTCCCGATGCCCGAATCACCGAGGTGTTGAACGAAGTTTTTGACCTTTTCGTCGATCTTGATGCAAATGACGAACAAGCCGATTTCGCGGTTGTCTACGCCGTTGCTCGCGAAGGTTACGCCACGACAGATCCAGAAGTTCGTACCGAAAACTTGAAGCTGATGTTCGATTGGATCATCACGAAGTTCCCGGCGCCGAAGTTCGATGAAAAAGCACCACTTCAGATGATGGTCGCGAACGTGAGCTACAACGATTATGTTGGAAAGCTGGGTATTGGTCGTGTACGTAACGGTTCAATCAAATTGGGCGACGAAGTTCAAGTTTTCTACGAAGGTGACAAAACGAAGAAAACAAAAATTTCGGCTCTCTTCCGTTACGAAGGTATGAAGCAAGTTCAGGCAAAAGAAGTTTCGGCGGGAGACATTGCGATCCTCGCTGGTTTTGAGGAGATCAACATCGGTGACTCGGTAGTATCCGTTGCCGACCCACGCCCTCTTCCACGTTTGCGGGTGGAGGAGCCGACCGTTGCGATCACAATGTCGGTTAACGATTCACCGTTTGGTGGACTTGAAGGCAAGAACGTCACTTCTCGCAAAATCATGGAACGCCTGCAACAAGAGCTTCTTCATAACGTTGCGATTCGCGTTGAGCCAACAAACTCGCCAGAGACGTTCAAAGTCTTTGGGCGTGGTGAACTCCAATTGGGAGTTTTGGTTGAGCAAATGCGCCGTGAAGGTTTCGAGCTCGTGATCGGTAAACCATCGGTTGTGATGAAGCCTATCGACGGCGTTAAATCGGAGCCAATGGAAGCAGCCGTCGTCGACGTGGCCGAAGATTTTGTTGGAGTCGTGACTGAAAAGTTAGGTCGCCGCAAAGGGATCATGACGAACATGGTGAACAAAGGTTCGGGCCGCGTGCGTATCGAGTTCACGATCCCAGCACGTGGTTTGATCGGTTACCGTTCTGAGTTCTTAACGGACACTCGCGGAACAGGCCTCTTGAATACTCACTTTGCAGGCTACGAGCCGTACAAAGGCGAAATCGCCAACCGTTTGAATGGTGCGATGATCTCAGATCGTAAAGGCACTTCAACTGCTTACGCCTTGTGGTATCTCGAAGAGCGCGGCAAGATCTTCATTCATCCAGTGACAGAAGTATACGCGGGTATGATCGTTGGTGAGCATGCAAAAGAAAACGACTTGGTCGTAAACGTTGCACGCGAAAAGAAACTCACAAACGTCCGTGCCTCGGGTACAGACGAAGCCGTGAAGTTGACGACAATCAAGCCAATGACTCTTGAGCAAGCGATGGAATGGATGAACGATGACGAGTGCGTCGAAGTCACCCCGAAAGCGATTCGTTTGCGCTGCCGTGAATTGGATCCAAACAAACGCAAGCGGTCGGCTTCAGCTGACTGATCTGAGCCGCTTCGGCGAACTCATTTGAGCAGATGGTCCGCCGGCTGATCTGAACAGCGCTTTGGCGGACTGCCGTGTCTAGCCTTCTGAAGATTTGAAAAAGCTCGATCGAAAGATCGGGCTTTTTGTATTTGGTGTGCCCCGCCGGGCGCAGTTCTAGGAATCCAAATCTAGATTCACAACTAGGCCCAGTTGTGGATCCGGGGTGGAAGTTTTAAGTTATTGAGCGTTTTCGCTTGAGGTTGGTTGTCCTTGCGGTGGTTCGAGCGATTGTTCTGCTGGTTGATCGTGCGATTGTTCCTGGCGTTGTTCAGGTTCTGAACCTTCTTCATATTCGTTATCTAAAGATTGTTCCTCCGTGCCCGGTTCTTCACCAACATCGCCGGTTGCCGACTGCGAATGGCCACCGAACATGGAAGCAATCTCTCGAAAGCCTTCACTGCGTTGGCTCTCGCTAATTTTCTTAAAACGAAAGAGTCGATCGACGATTTCGCGCGATTGTCGAAATGCGAATGGTGTGAGCTGGTGCTTTTGAAAACTCACCGAATATTTTTTTGGATCAGGGAGGAGAAATGCGAGAAAGGCGCCTTCGGCCGCGGTGAGCTCTGCAGGTGATTTATTGAAATAAAGCTCAGCTGCTGGCTTAATTCCGTAGATTCCCTTGCCGAATTCCACAACATTCAGGTAGCGCTCGAGAATTTCATCTTTACTAAAATGCTTTTCCAACTGCATCGTGAGAAGCGCTTCCTTGAACTTGCGAAAAAGTGACTTATTAAGAGATAGGTAAATATTCTTTGCGAGTTGTTGCGTGATCGTTGATCCGCCTCGCGCAAATTTCTTCGTTTTAAGATCTTTCGCCACCGAGTTTTTCATTTCGTCCCAATCGAAGCCGTGGTGCGAGTAAAACGTACCATCTTCAGAAACGATAAAAGCTTGCCGTGCGACGGAGCTGATGGATTTGAGTTTCACGTAGTTGGGATTTTTGCTGCAGAGAACGACGTGATACATCTCGGTCGTTACGCATCCACGAAGATCGTTTACATCTGGGAGGGTCCAAAAAAACAATCCTACTAAAAAAGCGACGATGCCGATAAAGCTTCCGAGCGCGATCGCCACCGAAGTTACAAATTTAATCACGTTTGCCTCACGAGTCGTTTTAATGCGAGCGCGCCTGCCGCTTCGTCCACCGTTAATCGACATTTCAGCCGAAACGATTCCAGATTCGTTGGCGCGATTTCCGGTCAGCTAGTTTCGCCATCGATGGTCATCAAGTCGTCGTCAAAACGCACGTTGCGCGGTTTGGGAAGTCATCGAATTTCTTAACGAAAAGAGCAGGATACACTCTTTTATGCGGTCTGCCAAATTGCTTGCAATGCCTCGAAACTCCGCTATTTTGAGCCACAAATGAGTGGGGGCCCGCCGATGCAAAACATTTCAACTCAGTGTTCGGCCGAAAGCGCATTTCGATTTCTCGCTTTCATTTTTCTTTCGGCATCGGTCGCAACTTCCCTCACTGGCTGCATTCGTAAAAAGCATCAGGCCGCTGGAGCGAATGGGGTTGGCGGTGACCCGATCAAAGTCGGGGTGGTGTTAGATAAGGGCGGCAAGGACGACAAATCGTTCAATAGCGCTGCAGATCGGGGTGCGCATCTGGCCACAAACGACTTGGGAATACGTCTCAAAGAAGTTGAGTCGTCAGATGACGCGGCTTTCGAACCAGCACTTCGAAAGTTCGCAGAACGTGGTTATCCGCTTGTCATTGCAATTGGTTTTTCTCAAGCAGACGCCGTTAAAAAAGTTGCGCCACAGTTTCCAAAAACTCATTTCGCATTGGTCGACGGAATTGTAGAGGCTCCGAATGTCGAAAATTTGATGTTTGCCGAGCACGAGGGCAGTTACATGGTTGGCTACTTAGCGGCGCTGGTATCGAAGACTCATAAAATCGGTTTTATCGGCGGAATGGACATCGCGTTGATACGGCGTTTTGAGATGGGATACGAGGCGGGTGTCAAAGCCGCCGATCCTAAATCAGAACTGTTTGTGAATTATGTTGGTGTGAATTCTTCGGCATGGGCCAACCCCTCGCGCGGAAAAGAATTGGCGTTGAGCCAGTATCAGCGCGGCGCTGATGTTGTTTTTCACGCGGCCGGCGCAAGCGGGTTGGGCATATTCGATGCGGCACAAGAGCTTGGCAAGTTTGCGATCGGTTGCGATTCCAATCAAAATGCGATTCGCCCTGGCCGTGTTTTGACAAGCATGCTCAAACGCGTGGACAACGCGGTTTACGATGCCATCAAGCAACAGATTGCGGGCGAATTTAACGCAGGAACTAAAACATTTGGTTTAAAAGATAAGGGCATCGATTATGCCATTGATGAGAATAACCAAAAGTTAATTGCGCCTTACAAAGACAAGTTGGAAAGTGTACGTCGACAAGTTGAATCGGGGCAAATCAAAGTTCCGGATTTTTACGAGACGAGCAAGGCCGCTCCGAAGATCACCGCGAAAGCTGCGGATAATAATGCGCCCACAGGTGCGATATCAAATGCTCCCAACAACGACAGCAAAAAAGCGAATGTTCCGGTGGCGAACTGAATGGGGAATTCGATGACGGATGTGGACCATTCAAAGAATTCAAATCCTGCGGAAAGTTCGGCGGGAGGTTCGATGACACCTTCAAGTGGCCGATCAGCGGCTCAAAATCCTTCTAACCAACTGTTGAGACAACCGAATGAGTCACGGACTCCTCAGCTTTCGACGCATCGGTTGACAAAAAAATTTGGTGCATTTACCGCGGTCGACGACGTGAGCTTGACCTTCGAACCAGGTTTGATTCACGCGGTGCTCGGCGAGAACGGTGCTGGGAAATCCACTCTCTTGAAGCTTCTCTTTGGACTTCACTCCGCAACTGAGGGCGAAGTTCTGATCGATCAAAGGCCGGTGGTTTGGCGGGATGCAATGTCTGCGATTCGCGCAGGCCTCGGAATGGTTCAACAGCATTTTACGCTCGTCGATTCACTTTCGGTCATCGACAACATCATGATAGGTGATGAGACTTGCGGTTTTTTTGGCACTCTCAAGCGTGGCGAAGCGATTGCGCGCCTCACGCAGCTGCTACCATCGGACCGCCTCTCTTTGCCTTGGCTCGCCAAGGTCGAGACCCTGGGAGTGGGGCAAAAGCAACGTGTCGAAATCTTAAAACTCTTGTTTCGAGAAGCCAAAATCCTTTTTTTGGATGAGCCGACCGCCGTGCTCACTCCAGCGGAGATCAATGATTTTTTCGAAGTTCTTCGAACACTCAAGGCCATGGGAAAATCCATTGTTTTGATCACGCACAAGATCAACGAAGTGCTTGAGCTGTGCGATACTTACACCATCCTTCGCCAGGGAAAACTCGTAGCTCGGGGCATAGTCGCTGGTTCGACCGCCGATACGATCGTCGAAGCGATGATCGGACGTAAACTTCCAGAGTTTGTTTTTGAACGATCGCCGATCTCGCAAGAATCTCTCATTCAGGCTCGCGGAGTGGGTGAGCGGCGCGATGCCGCCGACGCCGTTCACGAATTGGATTTTGATGTCAAGGCCGGCGAAATTCACGGCATTGCTGGAGTCGAAGGTGCGGGCCAAAAAGCGTTTGTCGATATGATACTTGGTCTCCAGCCGCACACAGGTGAACTATTAGTTCTTGGAGAAGCACCGAAGCACGGTGGCACCCGCGACGTGCGTTCTCGCGGGTTGGGCCTCGTGCCGGAAGACCGGCTTGAAGAGGGACTGTGGCTCGACGAATCTTGCTGCACCAACATGATGATTGGACTCGAAGATGATTTCACATCTTATGGTGTTGTCCAGCACGGTAAGATTCGCGAAAAGACGGCTGTTTGGGCCAAGGAATTTGATGTTCGTTCGGCTTCGCTCGAAGCCCCAGTTCGTACGCTAAGTGGTGGCAATCAGCAAAAAGTGATTTTTGCTCGCGAAGTGATCGGACGTAAACCAAAAATGTTGATCTGTTACCAGCCCACTCGCGGAGTGGATCTCGGAGCAATTGATTTGATTCACCGCAAACTTTTGTCCCTTCGCAACGAAGGCATGGGTGTCTTACTTATCAGTTCTGAGCTAGATGAACTGTTGAAACTCTCGGATCGCATCACAGTTTTGCTGAAAGGCCGCGCGTCGCTTGAACTCCACCGAGATGCATTTGATAAAATGCGCATCGGCAGCGCAATGACCGGCGCACTTGCCAATTCTGCGCAAGGAGATGAAACGTGAAACTAAAAAATATCTCGGTTTCGATCGTCGCTCTCTTGATCGGCATCGGCGCAGCGTTGGTTCTTGCGACGATGCTCGACGAGAGCCCTTGGTTGGTGCTAAAAATTTTAGTCAATGGAGCGGTGGGTTCGCGCACGGACTTTGGATATGCGCTCTATTATGCAACACCCCTGATGCTTTCGGGGCTTGCAGTCTCGTGGGCGTTTCGTGCAGGGCTTTTTAATATCGGCGCCGAAGGGCAGATGACCCTTGGCGGAATTGCGATCGCGGCCGTCGGAATTCTATTTCCAAATTTTCCGGTCTATTTCGCATTGCCTCTGGCATTTGGCACCGCTTTTTTGGCGGGTGGTGCCTGGGGAGCGCTTGCCGGTTGGATGAAAGCGAAACGTGGTTGCCACGAAGTGCTCACAACTATTCTTTTGAACTTTGTTGCTTACGGTTTGGCCAGCTTCTTTATCCTTTCGGTACTCAAGAACCCAGCATCGCAAGTCCCCGAAACGGCGCAAGTTGGAGCTGGATACGTGATCTCCAGCATCGAGGCAATCGGTGGGAATAGCCCACTCAACTGGAGCTTTTTATTGAGTGTTTCGATGCTAGCAGCGTATGGATTTATTTTCTCGCGCACAAAGCTAGGATTTTTTCAGAAGATGACGGGCGCAGCTCGTGAAGTGGCAGTGCGTTCGGGTGTGCGTGTGGATCGACAGATCATACTCGCCATGTTTATATCAGGTGGACTTGCGGCCCTGGCTGCCGTGAATCCAGTTTTAGGATATTCGCTCAAAACGCGCGAAGGTTTCGCGAGCGGTGTGGGCTTTGTTGGTATTGCGGTTGCTCTTCTCGGACGAAATTCTCCGATTGGGATTTTTTTGGCGGCGCTTCTCTTTGGAATATTGACCAAAGGTGCACTGGATCTTGATCTAGACACGGACAACCTTTCGCGTGATTTGGCGCTCGTGATTCAGGCCTTTATCGTATTGGCGGTTGCGAGTCAGACTGTTCTTTTGTCGGCCTGGGATAAAACCGAGGTTTGGTGGCGGAATCGAACTCGAATTGCCGGGGTGGGTGCGGCACCGCAATCTCCTTCGGATAAGGCAGGTGCGTGATGCTTTGGTATGACCTGATGCTCAGCACGATGCGCCTTTCAGTTCCACTCATCTTTGCGGCGTACGGCGGACTGATGAGTGAACGAAGTGGAGTTGCAAATATCGCTCTAGAAAGTTACTTGCTCACTTCTGCGTTTGCGGCAGCGGCCGCGACATCGATGACCGGAAGCCTTATGGTGGGCGTCTTGATTGGACTTCTTGCGTCTGGTTTGGTCGGCCTCGCTTTTGCTATTATTTGTATTTGGGGACGTGGTGATCAAATTGTTGTCGGAACAGCTTTTAATCTGTTGGCGATTGGTTTGATCCCGACAATTTGCAAAGCACTTTTTAGTGCGACTGGCTCGACTCCACAACTTTCGGAAGAACTGACCTTTCATCAACCAAGATGGTTTTTTGTTTGTGCCGCGATTTTGATGGTGATCTTGCAATTCTTGTTTCGGCGGACACGCCATGGTCTTCGAATCTGGGCGGCTGGCGAAAACCCAAGTGCGCTGATCACGCAGGGGGTGAATCATAAACTAGTCCGGTTGCGGGCGGTGATCGAAGGAAGTTTGATTGCCGGGGTTGGTGGAGTCTACTTGAGTCTCTGCCAGGGTAGCGGCTATGTACGAGAGATGGCGGCAGGGCGCGGGTTTATCGCACTCGCGGCGTTAATATTTGGCGCGTGGAAGCCAGTTCCGACATTTTTGGCATGTCTATTTTTCGCGTTCACCGACGCGGGCCAAATGCTCTTGCAGGGGCAAAAGATCGGCGGCATGGTTGTACCGAACCAGTTTGTTCAGATATTGCCGTATGTGGCGACGCTGATCGTACTCGTTTTCTTCTCGAGAAAAATCTCGGCACCAAAAGCCATCAATCAGAATCATCACGCTTAGATCGACACTACAAAGTGTTTTAGAACCTCGAGGCAGCGAGACGATCGTGCTTTCTTTGTTTAATTCGAATCGAGTAGACCGTGTTCGCGACTCCACTTGACACTTTGTTCAATCGCGTAGGACGCGGGCCTGGGTTTGAATCCGAGTTCGCGTTGCGCTTTACTGGAGTCAAACCAGTGGTAGAGAGTCGACGTCCATGCATTCTCAGTTGTGAGCGGTCCCTTTTTTCCGATTTTTTCTAAAAGGTCGCCCACTTTTCCTATCAAGTGGATCACGGGATTGGGCAGTGCCATTGATGGAGCTTTAACACCTGCCGCTTTGGCAATCAGGTCGAAGGCTTCATGTATCAAAAGATTTTCGCCGCTTACAATGTAGCGCTCTCCTGTGCGACCTTTCTCCCAAGCTGCGATGATGCAATCAATGACATCTTCGACAGCCACAATATTTACGCCACCTGAGGGATAAAACGGAAATTTTCCGCGCGCGACTTTGAGTTGAACGCCTCGACTGCCTTTTTTGGAATCGCCGGCTCCATAGATGGTTGATGGGTTGATCATGACCGCATCTATTTTTCCACGGGCGACCGCCTGTC
>JAYVND010000692.1:0-3095 GCA_043758635.1 Bdellovibrionales bacterium | reverse complement strand
TGCGACATTCGACGTTCAGCGTTCTATCGAGCGTTCGCTCGAGCCTTCGATTGAACGCACGAATCAAAGCGCCAGTTCTCCACGCAGAACATTCGGGAAAGCCGTTGTGATCCGGACCGGAACAATTTGTCCGATCAACTCATCTGGAGCATTCACGAACGTCAGTTTGTTCTGAGTTGTGCGCCCCTGAAGTTGGCCTTCCACCTTCGTCTTAGAATCCACCAAAACGTCGAGCGTGAGTCCATCATAATTTTTCGCAAGGTCGAAACTGATCACGCGCTGCATCTCAAATAGTTTCAATAAACGCGGTTGCGCGACGCTATCTTCGATGTGATCCGTGTATTTAGCGGCTTTTGTGAATGGACGCGGGCTGTATTTGAAAGCAAAGAGATTCTCAAAGCGCACTTGCTCTACCAGTGAGCGGGTGTCTTCAAATTGCGCCTCGGTCTCGCCCGGGAAACCGACGATGATATCAGTCGAAAGAACCGCTCCCGGAATTGCCTGGCGGATCATCGCGACTTTATCAAGATACTCTTCGCGCGAATACCCTCGATTCATTCTCTCGAGCAATGCGGTGTGTCCCGACTGCGCAGGTAAATGAATGTAGTCGCAGATCTTTGAGCGGTACTTTGCGCTCACCTCGATCAACTCTTGGTCAAAATCTTTTGGATGGCTTGTCGTGTATCGAATGCGCTGCACATCCGTGTCTTCGGCAACAATTCGCATGAGCTGCGAAAAATTTGTGCCACAATCAGATTTATATGAATTTACGTTTTGGCCTATGAGCGTAACTTCCTTCACACCCCTTGCGGTCAGTTTCCGAATGTCGCCCAATAATTCCTGCAAATTGCGACTTCGCTCGCGTCCACGCGTGAAGGGCACCACACAGAATGTACAAAAATTATCGCAACCCTTTGTGATATTCACAAAAGTCGACACGCCGGGGTTGCGCACAAGAGTTTCGACGGAATATGGCTTGTCGTTATCAAATTTTGCCGAGACGAGCTTCTCTTTTGTCTCATAAGCACGCGCGACGAGCTCTGGAAGCTGGTCGATCGCGTCAGTCCCAAGAACAAAATCAATCAGCGGCACGTCGATCATCAACTGCTTTTTCTCTTGCTGAGCTACGCAGCCCGCGACACCGATGCGCAGCCGAGGATTCTTCTCTTTCATCTTGCGGTACGTGCCGACTTCAGAGTGGACCTTGTGAACCGGCTTTTCGCGCACTGAGCATGAATTGACGATGATGAGTGACGCTTGGTCAGCCGCCTGAACGGGTACGAAATTCACCATTTCAAGAAGGCTTAACATTCGCTCTGTGTCGTTTACGTTCATCTGGCAACCGTAGGTTGAAATGTAGACGCCTTCGCCTTTGCCGATATCTAAATTGAACATGAAAGCCCCTCTCCATCACGTCGCGAACAGCCCCATCAAGCACACAGCCGCATACAGTACTAACGGAAAAACTTCCAAACTCGCGGTGTGACCACCATTTCGGCATTGTGCGTAAAGAATCTTCGAGTTATAGGTGGCGCCTCTCAAAGAAGTCAATTCCCGCGCACTTCCGAAAGCGGTTTTGGCCATGTTCTGACCGGATCACCTGCGTTCTCACTCACATTTGCCCCCTTAACGAAAGGCTCCGATGACCCCTCGTTTTAGCGTCTCGAAAACTTGGACTGCCCTCCCTGCTGATTTTATCTCCAACGTGAAAAAAGTTTTCGCAGACGAATTCAAAGCGGAAGCACTCAAGGGCACTTTCATTGTCGACGGCCGCATCTACCCCGACGAGCTCCTTGTAAGATTGGGTTACCTTGAAAGTGGCCGGTTGAAGCAAGTGAACTTTGAATCCTCAATGGATTTGAAACCCGGCCAAGCAATGAAGGGCCTAGATCTTGACCAGGACCTCGAGAACATCGAAGGCGCAGCACTCCAAGACGAAGACGACATCTATGACACAGAGTCTTCTCGCGCTGGGAACGACGAGGGCAATGATGAGACATATGGCGACGATAATGATTTCCTCGATCCGGACGAGCGCGAATCACGCGCGAAGAAAAAGAGCGAGACGGCGACCGAGCGCCTCTACGCATGCGTTGATGCCCTTGGCAGCATGATGGAAGAGTACTTTGAGCTTGGCAGCGAAAAAGAGATGGATATTCCACCGACGTGGCGCCCGTACGAATTCGAAGGCGACATGATCTACATGCAGCACAACAACGTAAACACGCAACTGGAGGACGAAGCCAACCGCCTCTTAGGACTTGTTGCCGAGGAGCTCGTAAATGAGGAGGAAGTGTCAGACGATGCTCTCCGTCACTCGAAAATCGACACCGATTTGGCGCTGGATATCCAGAAGTCGATTCGCGAAGGCACTTACGAATACAACGGGGGCGAGGCTCACGCCAGCGCTCGCGAATACGCAATGTCAAATGAGACGGAACTTTGAACTTTAAGTTCTAGATCCGTTCCAACTGTTTAAGAATTGCCCGGCATCGCTCTGAATATCCCGGGGCCCATTCGCCGGTTCATCGCTGCTCAATCGCGTAGTTTAATTGCGCAGTTCAATCGCGCAGTTCAATAACAAAAAAAGGCGCCGGATGGTCTCCGAGCGCCTTTATTCTATCTGATCTGTCGACCGTCAACTACCTCAACCGTGAGCCCGTGCAGTCGCATGAGTCACGAGTTTATGCGAACACGCGTCCGCGTCGGATCAAAAATCTTCCTCTTCGCGAGCCGATCCACCTTCGCTCGACATACCGCGAACCTCTTCAAGATAGGACTGTGCCTCGTCCTCGTACTCGTTGTCGACCGATGCTTCGTCGATCTCAAGCTCTTGAATTGCTGCCTGGAAGTCTTTTTCGTTCCGCAAATCTTTGCGCAACATATCGAGATACTTATCTGGATAACGAGCCGTCAGCTCTTCGATATAACGCTCAAGTTTGCCTTCCGATAAAATCTTTTTGCGAACTTGGATATTCTTCCAGAAAAGCAAGTAGTGGTACCGGCAATAGCTATCAACAAGCGCGATTTGATCGCAATCTTTAACGCGGCAATATCTGCGACCTTCAGCGTCCGTTAATACAATTTCAGCTTCA
>JAYVND010000691.1:0-3097 GCA_043758635.1 Bdellovibrionales bacterium | reverse complement strand
GTCACCGAATTGAATCCACCGTTCATATTTGATTTTGCTGGAGTCATGAGTCTTGGCTCTTCTTTTGGAGACGAAATATTCAAAGCAGCGGTCCGCATCCATGCAGATCCAGTTAGGATACAAAACGCCGGAAAAGCAGTCACTGCAGCCTTGATCCAAATTCAATCGGATCTGAATGCAAAGTTCATTTTCGAATAGCTCCGCTCTCCGGAGTTTCAACGAGACTCGTTGGCCGACATAAGGATTCTTCCGCGAGATCGCGACATTCCGAGCCTTGAGTTGTGCCTCTTGCACCGAGGGATGTGACCAACGACATTAAATGTAAATAGCGTTACTCACTGTGGTCGATCCACACAGGAATCAAAAAAGGGAGGTTCGTGTCCCGCATTCACAACGATCTGAGGAAACGATGAAACTTGTTTCGAGTTTTGAAAAGCCAACTTCTGATCTCGATCCAGCAAAGGTAGTTTCCTTCGCTGAGTATATGCTATCGAAAAATCTTTACAGCACACTGATCATGAAAAATGCTCAAGGTGAAATTGTACCTGGCATAGCGAGCTCTTTCAGCTGGGACGGCGATCAGGTGACCTTTACGTTTGGAAACCGCGGATCAACCATTAGCGGCATCGAACTGACTGCGCTCGACGCAAGCAGGTCACTTAAGCGTACTCTTCTACTGAAAAGCAACATGCACTCAGATCTAAGAGATTACTTATGCGGTGGATTCGAAATTACATCGATAGACGACGAATGTGATGGAATCCAGATTCGAAATGGAAAACTGATTTTAAAATCTAAACTCCCAAATCTGATGCCACATCTGATAACAATTTTGGAAAATGCAGACTTCAGCATTATTCCGAGTACGTCTTTAAGTTCCGATCCAAGGAACCCCAAAATTATCAGTTTTCGAGAAACTTCCGGCCCATATTACGTCGATAAAGATAGCACTAACGGCAATTGGACATTGAAAGCAAACCCAAATCATTTCCTCTATTCTAAAGAAATGCCTCAAACAATTTCTCTCATTTCGGTTTCCAGCATTCACGGCAGCATCGCATCGGCGCTTGAAAGTGGAGAAATCGACATCATACCGACTGGACAAAATTTGAATGGCGAGAGCATGGAGCGCTTCCGAAATAAACCAGCAAACTATCACATCCACGAAACAATACCGATTAAAGTCGGGATAATTGCATTCAGCCCAGAGGCAATCGAGAAATTTTCTAGAGAGCAACGCCACTTCGCTGCTTCCGTTATGAAAATCTACATGGACAAATTCACCCGCGTACCTGGGGTGCAAGAAACTGCTGAGTTCTTCCCTAAAATGAGTGAGGGAGCTCTTCCGCCATCTGAGCTTGCAGAAATTGAAAAGCTGAGATTCAGTACTGAGCGACCGACTTTTGAAGTTCCAATTGAACTAGGAGCAACACCGGCATTTTTCAATCAAGTCTCGGCCTTTTTTCTCAATATCCAGAATTTAAAATAATAAAAATAGATCGAAATGCTTTTGAATCACCTCCTGACGAGCGTGGAGATATCTTCGGGCTCTCAACGGATGCGAGCTGGAATGAGGATTTGACCCTTATCTCATATAATTTTAAGACTCATGTCTTTCAATTGCCTGGCGTCGACCCGGAGCTTTGGATGAGAAATTACATCGAAATGCCAAAAAAATCGGATCGTATCGCCCTGTTGCGGCAACTTCATTTCGATATGCTTATGGCGCTGACGATTTTCCCGACAACGATTGCGCCGTATTATGCGATTTCTCGTAGCCAATGGGCGCTACCTCTCTCAACATTCGATGCGAGTACAAGACTGTGGCAAATACGACGAGCGCACTGATTTGGCTCTTCGCAAACGCAGAGAGATTTCAACTTGAAATGGAAAGGTCCACCTGGATCTCCGAGCTGGGATTACTTGAACATGAGACGTGGCATTTGAATGCGCAACAATGGGCGGCAAAAAATCAAACGAACTGCTCATTCTTCGAGCTAGGATCTAGAGGCGCACTATGCAGGATTGAGAGGCCAAATGCGAAAATCAGCTTCGGCGGCAGAATCGGCACCGCTTATTCAGTCTCGCGTAGTGAGTCAGCATTTCACGCCTTCGTGCAAACCGCCAGATCGATAGACCAATTTTTGAATAGCTCTCACGCTCTCTCGCCGCTTACGCTCGAAGATTTTAACAAATTCGAAAAGCCCGGATTCGCCGAACATGGCAGGCTTGCGTTAAACTTAAAATATTTTCACCAGTTAGATTTCCTCTTTAAAGAACGCCTAAGTTCTCGCGCCACGAAAAACCACGAGGAACTCCAAGAATTTACTTTTGATGAAATTCAGATCGGCGTTCCAGATCTCCCGTTTAAATTCGTTAGTGCTCGATCTCAGAGTTCTCAGAACTTATGGACCGGGCACACCGAAAGCACCCATCTAAATCTCAAGAGGCTCAGCAATTTCGCCGGGCGCAGCCTCGCAATGGAAGATCTTTTTCTCTTGCCCCATCCTCTAGATTAGCGAAGTCAGAGCGCGCGCTTTTCGTGAATACAGGCGCCCCCCCCCCTTTCCGGTTGGCCGCGCCAATCCACTGAACCCACTCGAGGACCCCACTTGGTGCCAGCATGCCAGGACCCCAGCGTGTCCGAAATCGCTGTTCCTAGCACTTGTAAGGCGCCATCTAAAATGGGCATGATTTTGAGTTTGCCGCCAATCAAAAACGGCATGTGCGAACAAGACGTTGGATCAGTATGAGTTCTGAGTCAAATTTCTTTTGTTTTTAGTTTCTTTTTAGCCTGAGCCTCGCGCCAGCTCTCGACTCCGCAGATATTAAATGTTTCGCAGTTCAAGATGATTCGATCGACAGCGGCGGCCGTCGTTCGTGGATTGATGAAGACCTTCTCCTATTCAGAGAACGTGAGATTGGTTGTAAACACAAGGCTTCGTCTCTCTGCTCGATGTGCAATGAGCTGGAAGAACAGATCAGCCCCGTCTGGATCATGCGGCCCTTGTCCCAGCTCGTCACAGATGATAACGTCGAACCGATCCAGACGCTTTAAGAGCGAAGTTAGACTCAGGTCCCGCCTGGCTAGCGTAAG
>JAYVND010000690.1:0-3098 GCA_043758635.1 Bdellovibrionales bacterium | reverse complement strand
TTTAGCAATTGCTCCCGGCATCCACTTGACCCAAGAGAATGAGGGTCCAGGATATCCGACCCAGTTGAGCGTTTCTGGCGAAGACCCGGTCTACGTTGGCCGCATCCATCGTGATCAGGGCGATCCGAACACTTGGCTCATGTGGGTCGTCTCAGACAACCTTCGAAAAGGTGCGGCTCTCAATGGAATCCAAATCGCCGAGCATATTTTTGACTTAAAATGAGGCCCGTGCTGCAATTGAGGGATGAAGACTAAAAGCACATTCCTCAAAGCGCCCAGATCTTTTCTGACCTGCCTCAATTTCGGCGCGCTGATCCTCTCCGTTCTTTGCTGGTGCGCGCCGTCTTTTGCTACCATCACCATTAATGGCATTACGAACGTGTCGAATAAGACCGGTCTTGGACTGACGACCAGTGCTGGAACCGCAAGTGCTTCAGCAACACCTTCGTCGACTCAAGGTGCCATTTTTGTTTATGGCGGAACCGCCGGTTCTGCAGATACCTGCGCGCCGCGCTCCGACGGGCAACAACTTTGCGACAACTGCTCCAATTCGCAGGGCCTCTACGACTGCAATTTCAATCGAATCACTCCCGGCATTGCAATCACAGTTACATTTGTCTCGAGCTCCGCCGATGGCGTTCCCGGAGTTTCGATTGTTAACAGCGGGACCAACGTTGCCACGGCTGTGCCACTTCAGAATGCGACGACGACCCAGGTCGGTAAAAACAATGTCACGCAGGCGGTTTTCACATGGGGCAGCATTTGCGGATCCATGGTGGATGCCGGAGGCACCGTTGCGGCCGGGAGCGATTGCACATCGACGGTCCCATCGACTGCCATTCTTCGAATTGGAATACTCGTGGGTGGCGACACCGTGATGGGAAGCTCTGACGATTACGCGCAGGTGACATTCACAGTTTCTGGCGTGCTCGCGGATGGACATACCAATTCTACATCTACCGGTACTGGTTCCCAAATCACCCACTACGCATATCCATGCAACAACTCCGCCGCTGTCGGCATTTGTAGCTTCTCGATGTATCCCGGTGACGGCAAAGCCACCAT
Source organism: Bdellovibrionales bacterium (assembly GCA_043758635.1). Lineage (GTDB taxonomy): Bacteria > Bdellovibrionota > Bdellovibrionia > Bdellovibrionales > JAMPXM01 > JAYVND01. The sequence goes on along the minus strand of JAYVND010000690.1, from coordinate 2,033 downwards.
TCGCGACGTCAATGCCCTGAACGGCTTTCCGACCGGAATTGGCGGGCTTGGATTTCAGGGAGCCCAACTTTTTTACATGCCCGGAAAAATCACCGACAACTTGGCCTTCACCACTGCCGGCGGCCACAGCGGAATCTTCGCCGCCGCTTCAAACGGAAATAATTTACCGTCGCTTTCGCCGGCCGACGTCACTGGCTTGACCAATGAAACACTTTATTCTTTTAAGGCTGCCTCTGTCGACTTGGCCGGAAACGTCTCCTTCTTTACTGCTGACGCCGCTCAAGGAGATACCTACTGCGCCCTCTCCCTATCTCCGATTAGCACAACCGACGGTTTCTGCCATGAAGCCTTGCCCGGCGCCGTGTATGGGACTCTAGGAAAAACGATGAACTGCTTTATCGCGACTGCCGCCTACGGCTCTCCCATGGCCCCGCAAGTCGACGCCTTCCGCCAATTCCGAAATCGATTCTTACTCGGAAACTCTCTCGGAAAATCCTTTGTGCGCTTCTATTACGACCACAGCCCAAAATATGCAAAAATCATTGCTGAGAGCGAAACCTTGCGAGCGATGGCTCGGTTCGCGCTCTGGCCACTTCTCGCATTCGTTTCACTCACTCTGCATTTTGGATTTATCAACGCGATGATCATGCTTCTTGCGGTTTTTGTTCTCCCACTTGCGATTTATATTCTTCGCCAAAGCCGAGGTGCTCGTGCGTAAAACGGGTGTTCGAACCCTCACTCGCGTCGCCATTAGCGCGATCAGCGCAATCAGCACGATCTGTACGCTCGGTGCGATTGGCTTTTCCGGCCTCTCGACGACAGCACAAGCTGAAGATTCTGGCGCCAAGCCGCTCGATCGCCCGCTGGTGAATGAAGAGCTCGCCAACGACTTGAGTTCGGGCGCAAAACCTGGTGATTCGGTCGAAGCCCCACCTCCTGCCGAATATCCGTATCCGGGTGCTGCGGAAGACGGCTACAAAGCCTCGCCGACCAAAACGAAATCTGCAAAAGCTGGATCCGACGATCCGATTCTTAGAGAGGCAAATTCTGCCGCGGCAACGAGCGGAGGGACTGACTCACTCTCGGGCAGTGGCCCGGACAATGGTCAGGGCAGTGGCCCAGACAATGGTCAGGGCAGTGGCCCGGATATTGGCTCTAACTCTGACTCTTACTTGGACCCAAACTCCGACACAAACACGATTCCCGATGCTTCGTCAGGCGATGCGTCTGGAATGAGAACTCTCAAACGTCGGCCCGCAGCGAGCGCGCAGCCAAAATCAATTGCGACTGATGGTGCTTACGTTTACTCAACCGAGCTTAAAAAGCCGATCGCCCACCCTGCACCGGGAGTGGAAACGCCAAGCAAAACCGATGAGCAGGGGCAATATTTCTACAAGCCCGTTGCAGAAGATGACAAGCGCGATAGCAGCACGACCACCGGAACTGAAAGGCCGCTCACTGTTACGAGCAAAGGTCAGTACGTCTATAAGGTAAATCGCACCAAAGCGACAACCGCTGCATCGGTTCGCCTGGGTATGATGAGCCCTCCCGCGATACAGAATTCGGCAGCTGCGAATATCAAATTCGCGGATATCTACGGTGAAAACAACATCCCCGTGGTTTTTGGCGATTACGAATGGCGCCTCTCAAACAAAGTTGGGCGCCTCGCCGCCAAATTCACGACTGGCGTTGCGTCTTCGAGTGGAACCGGTCAATTTTCAGGCTCGACCGGAGAGGGTCGTCCATCAGTCAGTGCGCTCGAAAAATTCACCTTTATCAATTTTCCCAATCAGGGAACTTTGAATTATAAATTCCAATACGCAGATACCCAGATTTTTGTTCCCTACGTCGAAGGGGGCCTCGGCTACTTCACTTTTGCCGAACTTCGAAGTGATAACAAAGGACCGAAGTTTGGGGGAGCGCCCGTTGCCGTTTTCGCGGCCGGCGGAAGTATTTTGCTAGATTGGATCGACAAACGCTCGATTCATCAATTAGATGCGGATTACGGAGTGAGCCACGTTTGGCTGACCGCC
>JAYVND010000689.1:0-9623 GCA_043758635.1 Bdellovibrionales bacterium | reverse complement strand
AAAAAACGCCCGCCGCACAACAACTGATCGACTCACTCTTAGATGAGTTGCCCCTGATTTCAAAAAAGAAATCAGGCAAAGGCGGACCTGCGTCTTCTTCACCGTCAACCATTGAACACGGACCGCGCGAACTTATTTTTATCCCCGACACCAATGCGACCGGTGAAGTGATTCTGGAAGATGGTCAGCGCATCACAATCCGCGATGAGAATTCGAAATTTCCAAATGGTAGCAAACCATTGGGCGGTGGTTTGTCACGCGCCGTTCCCGGAAACATGCAAGCAAGTGGATCTGCGAAGAATGCGGCTCCGGCTGCTGGAAATCGCTTTCCGCCATCCAAGCCAGCTGTAAATTCGACGCCAATTCAAAATTCGAATTCTAGTTCTAATTTTCAGGCGAACTCATCCCGCAAGCCCGTTCCGAACTTGCCAGATCGCAAACAGAGCGACAGTCAAATTATGGCAAATTTCAAAAAGAACGTGAATCGACTTTCAGAAGAGTCGGTAGTCTTCAGCGGTGAGCTTGGCGGCGAGGGAACTTCGACCATGCTCGAGCAGGCCGGCAAGGCAGCAAAAGAAAAGCTGGTTTCCTCTGAAGACCTTGGTGATCCATTTTTTCAAAAAACCAAATCACTACAATTGTCAGATATCCCGACGAGATCAATTTCGAGCTCTGATAAATCGAATTCATTGCATATTCACTCGGTGAAAAATCTAGAAGAAGATCTCGGGCCAGCCGTGGATCTTTTAGTGGAAGCTATGGAGCTCACCAACCCAGCTTTCAAAAAGCCAGAACGAGTATTACCAAAAGCAGAGTCCACTCCGCGCCGTGATTTAAAAGATGCGCCGCAAGTAGAAGACGTGGAGTCGGGCGAAGAACTGGTTCGACGCCCAGATGCCGAACCAGATGCCGAACCCGGCGCGGATTCAGGTGCGAAGAAAGGTCTCGTAGATCGCACCCAAGTCACGAATGCACGGAGTGCTTTCGACGCTCCCTACACAAGCGAGATTGAACTCAATATCGAGGGTGACTTACACGATGATGCGGGTTTGCCGGCTATCCCTGAAATAAAAAAATTCAATGCGATGCCGTTGAGTCAGCATGAGTTATCTTTTTCATCTGAGGAATTAGCCGCCGCCGCCCTCGATCAGGCGACCGATGCAATGCTGACCCATCATCATGAGAATGAATCGCATCTGTCGAGTGCATCACCTTTGGCTTCTCCGAGGCTCTACGATGCTCGAGTGATTGATTATGATTTGGATGAGCAAAATCAAGCTGAAGATCATGCATTGAATTTGGCTGCTCCGACAGCAGCTCCGATCGTGGCTCCGACAATTGTCGCAACCGTGGTCGCGAAGGCCCAGCCGCCGGACTTGCTAGCAGCGCCAGTTACGTCCCAGGTCGCCTCGCCGGCTTTGTGGCCAATCAAAGAAGCAATACATGCGGCCCAGCCTCAACCAAAGTTGACTCCGGCCAGTGAGCCCATTTTGAAACTGCGTGACGATCAGAACACGTCACGAGGTGACGATAAATCGACGTCACGAGGTGACGATAAATCAACGTCACGAGGTGACGATAAATCGACGTCACGAAGTGACGATAAAAAATACGATAAAAAAGTGTTGGATGCGGTTGCTGCGTTACCGAAGTTGGGTGTGAGTAAATCGCCGACTCCGAAAGACATATCGCTGCTGGAGAACAGTCGGGGTGTTTTGGACCGAGTCCTGGCAAAAGTTCGTGGCGCAGGTTTAGAGAAGAGTGTCAATTTGAAGGACGCCATCATCAAGCGAGCTGACGCTAAGCCTGCTGAGCGCGCCGATAAGTCGTCGAAAGAAAATCCTGAAAATTTATTGAATAAAAATTTCGCTCAGCGCCCATCAGAGAATGTAACTAGGCTCGAAGATTCCGGTGAAGAGCGCGTACACCGATCGCCGAATGAACTCGCGCAAGATTCTCGAGAGGCCTCGATTGTCAGCGAGGCGAGCAGCGAAAGACCTGCGGCTGACTTAAATGAAAATACGATGCCTGTGATCAGTGCAGAATCAAGTCGAGCTAACCACACAGCTTCAGTTCTCCAGTTCCCAAAAACCGCGAATTCCGGCATGCGTTGGACGGAAAACAGCTCGCAAAGCGACATCAAAAAGCCACATTCGCCGCATGCAGCGGTGGTTCTCGACGAGCACACACTTCCGCCGATCGAAGTTTCAAAACAAGGTCCGCTGGATACGATCGACCGCATGATGGCCACTCAGATTCGTCCGGGCGCTGCGCGCGCGCGCGAGCAACAAGATGAGTTTATCAACCAAGGAAAAGAGAATCCGCGCCAAGGAAAACCTGGCGTTGGCATTGGTTACGGTATTCCTTCATTCCATTCAGCGGAAGCCTCGCTCAAGCAATCTGAGAGTCTAAGAATTGCGCAAACGCGCATCTCAGATTTAGAGCAAGAGCTCGAGCGCCTGCGTCGTGAGAATGAAAAGTTAGCTTCGGCGGGAGAAACGCTTCGGCGTCACTCCGACGAATTGCGAGCTCGCGCCGAGAATGCGGAGCAGGAGCGTCGCGAATCCGAGCGCATTCGTGATGAAGAACGGAAAGTCATGCGCGGCCAGATGTCGCAAAAAGACCGTGAGAACATCGAATCACGTCAACGCCTTGAAGAAGCCGAAGGTCGACTCGAGTCTAACTTCAAAAAGATCCGGGTGCGTGAGCGTGAGCTCGAGCATCGCCTTGAGATCATGAAGATGGAGAGTGCGACTTTGGTCTCAACCAAGGATAAAATGATTCTCGAGCTCAAGCGTCAAATGGATCAACTTGTTCACGAGAACGAGTACGGCAAGCAAAAAGCGCAAGAGGCCTTCAATCAGTACAAAGCGAAGCAAGAGACTGCACGTCGAGTCGTGCGCGCACTGCGCATTGCCCTGACAATCCTCGAGGGTGACGACGAGAATGTTGTCCCTCACAAAAAAGCTGAGTAATCTGTCAGCTATGAACTCTGGCACCACCAACGGAATGAACAACGGCACCAACAACGGAATGAACACCGCGACGTCCAACAATCGAAAGATCAAGCTTGTCATTAGTGACCTGCATATCGGTCGCGGACGTACACTTGAGGGTGGCGCCACCAACTCGCTCGAAGAGTTTTACTACGGCCAAAAACTTGTCGAATTTTTACAGTACTACTGCTCAGGTGAATTTCGCGATCGTGAGGTCGAGCTCATCATCAATGGTGACTTTCTCAATTTCTTGCAAGTTGATTATCGCGGGCATTTCGTAACCGTTATCACCGAATCGATTTCACTCGAAAAGCTTCATTACATTGTCGATGGTCATAAAGAAGTTTTCGCTGCGCTCAAAGTCTTTGCGCAAACGCCTGGACGATCACTCACCTACATTGTTGGAAACCACGATCAGTGCATGTTGTGGCCTGCGACTCGTGCGTACTTAAACGAAGTGGTTGGCGTGTCAATTAAGTATAAAAATATAGTTTACTTTTTTGATGGCGTGCATGTCGAGCATGGGCACATGCACGAAGCTGCAAACCGCCTCGACCCAAAGCGTTTCTTTCTTAAAAAGAATTTGCCAGAGCCTATTTTGAATTTGCCATTTGGATCGCACTTCTTTGTCGATTTCGTATTGAAATTAAAACGAGTTGAACCGCACATTGACAAGATTCGTCCCTTCAACCGCATGCTTCGTTGGGCAATCATCAATGAACCGCGTTTCACCATTCGATCTTTCTTGGCGCTGGGTCGTTACTTCTTCGATTCCGTTTTTCGAAAGGACACGCGTCGGCGTTTCCCCTTGCGAAGATTGCTCAAAGTCATAGCTGAAAGCGCGATCTTTCCTGACCTAAGTGATTCAGCGCGTCGCATACTGAACGATGAGCGCGTGAGCATTGTTATCTTTGGTCATAGTCATGTTTATCAGTATCGTCAGTGGGGTCATGAAAAAGAGTATTTCAATACTGGCACTTGGACTGAGCTCACGTCACTCGATATCACTTCGCTCGGGAAGCTCACAAAGCTGACCTATGTGATACTTGAATACCCGGAAGATGGCGGTCGTCCGCGGGGACGATTGAAGGAATGGCGCGGCTACCACCGGATCGAAGAAGACGTCGCAATCTCGTAGTATGCGCTTGACTGAGACGTCTCCAGAGCCTGAAATCGAGGACCTGGAGGTCCTATGTGGCAGCTCAGCCATTCGACAAAATCTGATTCACCGGCCACGCTCGAACTTGCTCGCAAATCTTTTAAAGCCATGATGGCCCAAGAGGATCTCGGCTTTTATCAACTGCCGGATCGATCAGAACTCTGGACGACAAGCGATGTTCGTGCAGCTGAGCTTCGCAAAAAAGCGAAAGGCATGGTTGTTCTCGGAATGGGTGGAAGCTCACTTGGTGGACGTGCTTTGATTCAAGCTCTCGAGAAATCAAATCCGACTCATCAAGTTGAGTTTATCGACAATGTCGACTCGGATCGTTTCTGGAAGTTTCTGCGAAATCGCCCAGATCTCCAAGATCTCCATTGGGTGATCGTATCCAAAAGCGGGAACACCATCGAAACTCTCACAATGGCAGAGTGCATTGACTTGCACCTTCGCTCAGGTGGATTCAAAAAATTGAGCGCAGTCTCGACAGTGATCTCTGAGACCGGGGACAATCCGCTGATGCGTTGGGCACGCAAAGAGGGCGTGCCTTCTCTTGAAGTTCCAAAAGATGTCGGTGGCCGCTACTCCGTGCTAACGCCAGTCGGACTTCTACCGGGCGCTTTTTACGGTCTCGACATGGCAAGCTTGCGCCAGGGCGCCACGTGGGCCCTTCAACAAGAAGAGCTCGTGTCTCGCTTGGCCGCGCAATCGCTGATGAGCTTTGAACGCAAAGAGATGATCACCCTTTTTTGGGCGTACGCAGCGGGTCTGAAAGACTTTGGCGCGTGGACGCAGCAGCTTTGGGCTGAGTCTCTTGGTAAAGCAAAAAACCGCCAAGGCGGAAAAGCTCCTCATGCGAGCACACCGCTGCCGGCAATCGGATCGTCAGATCAGCATTCGATCTTGCAACAGGTGATTGAAGGTCAGAACGATAAATTTATCTGGTTCACTCGTGTGGATCAATCTGAAAAAGACTCGACGCCGATCGAGAAAACGCTCTTTGATTGCCAAACAATCATGCATGGCAAGACCATGGGACAGCTGTTTGCGGCAGAGGCAGATGCAACGGCGAAGGCACTCGAAAAACAAGGCGTTCAAAGCCTTACCCTTCGTACCGAAAAGTTGGATGAGAAGTCGATTGGAGCTTACTTCATGCTCTTAGAGCTTGTCGTCGGTACCATTGGCGAGGCGCTAGATATCGATGCCTTCGATCAGCCTGGCGTTGAGCTGGGTAAAGTTTTGGCCCGTGAGATTTTATCTCCAAACGTTTAAGCGTGAGGCATGACATGTTGAAGCTGTAGAAAATCGAAGCTTCAAAACGTCGAAAGTTAAACGACCTCGACTTGTCGAGCGGGTAAATTCCTCGCATACTTGTCGAATGGCAAAGCGAAGCGACGAAGACGGAACTGTTCCAAACGACAGTTTGGACGAACAAAATCACGAAGAGAAAACCACGGTCGTTAAAGGTGATACCTTCCGTGTTCGTATGGAAGAGGCGACCAAAACGCCTCCCTGCATCGTGATGCTTGAGGGCCCGGCCGGCTACGTCGGTAAACAATGGCCCGTTGATAAGAGCGACATCATCATTGGCCGCTCAATGAGCTCAGGCATCTTCATTGATGATCGGTCTGTTTCAAAATCACATGCGCGTATTACGATCTCAAGCGGTGACGTTTTTATCTTTGATCTAGAGTCCACCAATCATACGGTTGTAAATGACGATTCAATTCCGCCATTGGTTCCGGTCAAGCTCAGCAACAACGATCAAATTAAAACAGGAAATGTGCTCTTTAAGTTTTTGGAACGTGGAAGTATCGAAGCCCATGCGATGGAGCAGTTACAAACCAAGAGCGAAAAAGATCCGCTCACGGGCATCTTCAATAAGGGTGCACTTGCGACCAAGGGTATCGAGAGCTTCCGTCGTGCGAAGCTTTTAAAAGTTCCTTTGAGCATCGCGGTTTTTGATATCGATCATTTTAAAAAGATCAATGATAGCTACGGCCATCCCGCGGGCGATCATATTTTGCGCGAGCTCGCGGCGGTGATTGGCACGCGGCTGATTCGTCTTGATGACTTCTTCGCACGCTACGGTGGTGAAGAGTTTGTAGTGATGCTCTTCGGAAGCAATCTCACCCAAGGAATTGAAATCGGTGAGCGGTTGCGCGCAACGATCGAAGGTCACAACTTCGTTTATCAAGGCATCAAAATTCCAGTCACAATTTCAGTCGGTGTTTCAACAAAACACGCCGATATGACGATGTGGGAAGAGCTCTTTGCAAAAGCAGACACCGCGCTCTACGATGCAAAACGTGGCGGCCGCAACATGGTCTGCTCGATTTAGTTTGATAAGATAATCTAATAGCTTCAAGAATGTCGCCCGGTGGTCGGCTGGATGTCGCGAGGGAATTAGCTTTTTTTATTGGAAGTATAAGCCGAATCCAGATCACAAATCAGCATCAATTGAACATGATCAGTATCGCACAACAGTGTCTGTCCAATGTGTGCCCACTGTGTGTCCAATGACTGTCCAATGACTGTCCAGTGACAGGCCATTCACTCTCTAGTGACAGTGTGACACTGGAAAAACGTCGCAAATCTGCGCACACAGACAATTTCATGAAAAAAAGAATCGAAAGAGACGTAAGTGCTGAAACAGTTTCGCGGAGTCGGTGTCAAATCCACGCGCGGATTTTTCAAGTTGCACGCGGCGAGCGCACTCAGTGGTTGCCGCAAGTTTCAGCAGTCACTTAAAAGTTCGGCATCAGTTGTGCTTTACATCTTAGTAAGATCCGGCGGCCACGAGGGCTGAAATGCATGATTGCATTCAAGGTTGCCGGATTGAGGTGTTGATCTTTGAGATGGATTTAAAAGATCAAATTAAATTGAGGGCCGTTAACCGAAACCGTCGCGAGACAGGTCTAGGGATGGTGAGGCGGGATGAAGTCAGACATAGAACTTGTTCTAGAGACGAAGCAAGGAAACCAGCGAGCATTTTCTGAACTTGTTCAAAGGCATCAGCGATCACTGCTGAGACTTTGTTTAAGATTCACGCGAGAGCAAACACTCGCGGAAGATGTCACACAGGAAGCGTTTATCAAAGCGTTTCAGAAGATCGCGATGTTCGAAGGGCGTTCGAGCTTTAAGAGCTGGCTTTATCAAATTGCATTGAACACGGCAAAGAACCGTTTTCGTGAGCGCAAGTTCGATACGGTGAGTGTTGAAGGCGAACATCTGTCGCAGCTTGCGGTTGACGCCGCGATGAGTGCGGAGAGGGGAATGGCGCAGGCCGATTCCCGACGGTTGATACAGGCTGAGGTGGCGCGATTGCCAGAGAAGCAAAGAATCGCTCTAACACTGAGAGTGTTCGAGGATCTGAGTTTCAAGGAGATCGCGCAAATCATGGACTGCCCTTACGATACAGCAAAAGCCAACTACCGGCATGCCTTATTGAAATTAAGAGAACGTTTTGAAGAAGATGAATTTTTGAGTCACGGCCTTGAAACCTGGAAGGAGATTGATTATGCCCAGAATCGCGAAGCAAGTTCCGATATGCAATCAACCAGCAGCATTTAGTATGCGTTCCGATATTCCACTTCGATCCACATCTGTTGCCGTCGCACTAGGGTGCGCTGCTTTAAGTGCGCTCGTGCGCACAAGAGCGGAATGAGGGAGAGCGTCGTGCAGGGAAAACCAATCTTAAATGTACTCGCATCGACATCGCGCAAAACGATTTTAACTCCAGAGTTTCTTGTTGAATACATGGAGGGCGAACTCGAAGCAAATGTAGACGATGATCTCGAGCTTTTATTCATGAATTCGATCAACGATCGGCGGTTGCTAAAAAGTCTCGAATCGACAAAGGAGATTTTGAAAGCAGCGGATGAAGTTTATCTTCCAGAGGATGGCCACTTCTACACCCGGATGCATCAGTCAATCATGCGTGCGATTGCGGAAGAATCAGCTGAATCGGTAGATAGCCAAATGGACAACCAGTCGAAGGAGATGGATGACAATACAATTCGCCAACGTTTGTAACACAGGAGTGAAAGTCTAACCACTTTGGCCGCGCAAGTCTCGGGGCGGCACCTGTCTGTTAAGCGACTCAACTTAGATATTTGACAGTTTAAAATTTTAGCGAGGGAGTGAACCGCCGACTCTAACGGTCCTTCAGAGGACTCGTGAGAGTCGGTGATTCTGTTTTTTACTTTTGATGTGCAAATTCAGAAAGTTTAGCCTTCGGATCTGATTCATTTTTGAGCGTTCGACAATATGCCAAAAACCTATGAAAGTCGTTACCAAGCTTCTCCATAACCAAATCAAAGTCGCCCATGTCTTTGTAGTAAAGACGATAGGTAAGTAAACTCGCGTTGTTTTGCTCTTTTTTCTCGAAGCTTTTGTAAGAATCTTTGAGTTCGAGCTTTGGGCGAACCTGGGCGGTGAAGCGCTCTTGAATCTCGCGGATTCTCGCAACACGAAAATTCTCGGCGATAGGCCCTGTGGATTTTTCCTTCTGGGCTGCGTACCAAACGTCCAAATCGTTTAGCTCTTTGCTAATAAATTCCGAAAAAATCATCTCATCGTGACGATCCGAAAGAATTGCTCGAGCCGTCGGACTATTGGGGCCTTCTCTTTTTTGATAAAAAAGCACCGCACCTTTTTCGCCGGCAAAGTTTGCAAGACTCTCGTTGAAATCCGACGAACTCTCAAAAAATATCGTCGCGTGAAGAGTCTCGTGGATGATGGTGTTCACGAGATCGAAATCTCGGTAGTTGAGCATGCTCGATAAGATCGGATCTTTGAACCAACCAAGTGTGCTATAGGCTGAAACCCCGCGCATGTAGACATCAAGATTTTGCGCTTTGAGTTCAGCAATAGTCTCTTTCGTGTCATCGGGCTTGAAGTACCCTTTGTATGGCATCGCGCCGATAATGGGATACTTCCACAAATAAGGCTTGAGCTCATCTTTGAGAGCAGCGCTCACCACGTAAGTGACGTAGGGACCGTCGAGTTGCACAAACGTCGTGTAATTTTGCGTGATGGCTAAACCCAAATTAGTTTCAGCAAAGCGGTGCGCTTCTTCGGCGAGTCTCAGTTTGCGCCGTTCTTCTTCTTTGAGCTGTGGATCCTTGAGAGCTTCAGCAATCGGCACACGCTTGCGCAAAAGTTCGGCCTGTGAGTAAGCGCTCTCGACAACGTATCCAAGCTGACAGCCACTTAAAACCCCGACGAGGATGGCCAGCGTGGCGGCCCGTGCAATTGATCTTTTATGAGAGGCTGCAATCATGAAAGGTGAGTTCATATTAGAACATGAACGAGATGCCGGCGCGGCCAGCATAGTCGATCGTTACAGGGCTTGCAGTGACTGCAGCGCTTGTCCACGCATCGACTCCAATTTTCACCGAAATATTGTCGGTGAGGCCGATACGAAATCCAAAGCCTGCACTTGGCACAAAAGTGGGAGTGACGTCGAC
>JAYVND010000688.1:0-3101 GCA_043758635.1 Bdellovibrionales bacterium | reverse complement strand
TGGACTGCCAGATGCCCGAGATGGATGGTTTCGAAACCACTCGAATCATTCGAGCAAGCCAGTCTCTTGAGCGGCCCACGATACCAATCGTCGCAATGACCGCCAATGCTATAAAAGGTGATCGCGAACGCTGTATCGACGCTGGCATGAATGATTATCTTTCAAAGCCAGTCGCGCAGCCTGAGTTATTTGCGGCACTTATGAAATGGCTTAAACATCCTCCGACAGTTGAGCAGACTGATCATCCACAATCAGATGCGCCCACGACAACCATCCTTGACCGTGCCGTCATCGAAGAGCTGCGTCTCCTTGATGACTCCGCTGATGGGACATTGATAAGTGAACTCGCGACCCAATATTTCAACTTTGTTCCATCATCGCTGATTAAAATGCAAAACGCAGCCGATCGCGGTGAACTGAAAATAGTTGCCGGCGAAGCGCACCAGCTTAAGTCATCGAGCGGAAATCTAGGATTATCGAAAATGGCACTCGTCAGTTCTCAACTTGAAGAAGCTGCTATTGCCGAAAATTCTGCTAATGTTAGTGGCTGCCTTCGAGACTTGGATAATGTATATCGTGTCACAGAACTAGCTCTGCGAGAGTTGTTAGAAGAGTTCAGATAAAAGATTTTATAAACAAATTTAGACTATAAGCAAACGCTTGCTAAGATCATCACTTTCAAATGATTTTTCTAGATCAGCAGCCGACAATTGCATTCCGAGTCCGACCTGCGCCGGAATTTGCCATCACTTAAATTTCACGTCGGGACTTGGCTACCAGGTCAGCGCTTTTCGCGCCGTATCTGTGCGGCGCTCAAACTGAGAGTTTGCGGAATCTAATAACTTTTTTGCCGCTTCTACTTCTAATTGAAGTCTTGGAAGTGATGCCGGCGGAAATGGATTCTCTACGACTTCCGGATTATTCAGTAGCACCTGGTCAATGGCTGAAAGAATGCGGGGCCCACGCTCCAAAAGTCGACTTGCGAGGTTGGTCAACAATTTAAACTTTAGGTCAACTGTTCGATTTAGACTGATTATATTTGCGGTCTCTGATTTGGATAGCGGAAGTTTATTCATCAACTTCCAGACACTGTGTCCTTCGTCTGTCGACGAAGGCATTGTCGCTTCGTAATTGAAAGTTGAACCTTCTATCTGCACAGAAATTTGGCGTGCCTTGCCTTTAGAATGAGGATCACGGTTAGGCTCGCTGTTGACCTCGGCGTTAGTTGATTCACTCGTTTTATAAATTAACTCAGTTTGATTACCTTTTAGAGCTTCCTTGGAATGCAAACGCAGATCTTGGTAGATATAAATATCGCGCCTCGCCAGCTCCATCCCCTCTACGACCCGGTCGCGTAAAAAAGCAATTCGTTCTTTGCGATCACTTACTGAAAACTGTGACCACCCTTGATACAGCTCGGCCAGGCTGTCTGAGTAGGTCCGCGTGTAGGTGTCGATCTCGTCGCCCATCACTGCCTTTTTGTACCTGCCACCCAAACTTTTAAAGCTGCTCCAAATATCAACGCCATCTTTCGCGGATACCCAACCAGCAGCAAGTGGCGCTCTCCCAATGGAGCTCAGGCGTCCGATCTCAAAATGGCGATACTCGTGCTTTAAAATGAAATTGAAAAGCGAAGGACGGGATGCCGATAGATGCGGAAGAATCAAGAATCCTCCGTCACCCCAGAATGCACCGTTCGAATTTCGCAAGAGCATAAATTTCGGGCTGTAAACCAAATTCGGAATTCCATTTGAGGCGAGCTCAAATGCAAGTTCGTTCAAAATATGCCCATTCTTTAAAGGCAACACTCGCAACGCATCGACATCCCAATCAAGAATATGTGTTTGTATCGATTCGAACGCGACCCCACTGGCCTGCCAGTTTCGAGCGGTAGCATTGAGCAGCGCTTCGGCGCTAGTGGTGCGCCCCTCAAAATAATCGAGCTTCGCAAGATCGAACTCATTCGATGAAATAAGCTCACCGACTTGAATTTCTCCCGACCCTTTAGATTCTTTCAACTGGAATATCGAGGAACAAAGATTAAAATTCGAACCGCCGCTGGCGATAACATTTTGTCCAATAATAAACATGGAGAAAGCGGCCAGCGCGTTTACGACGCGAGATTTTGTAAACCAATTTAGAGTTTGAATTGCGTGCACTCCATCTTCGGCATTTTGCTCAGGCACGTTACCGCTGACTACTTCGATAAACCCGCGACCGGCATTCAGCATCAGGTCGGTAAATGGTCTTCAGCAGGTCTGTTAATATCTGTTAACCTCTGTTAGCCCGTGCAAACGCACTGCCATCGAATGTCGGAGATCCGGAGATTTTCCCTAGGTTGCATAGACTTGGGCGAAGACTAATGCCGGAGAGGGGCTCTACGTTACATTTTTCGTCACAATGCGTGTCGCACGCGCCCCGGATTTGCGAAATCAATGGCTCAAATTAGTTCGCGTGAAGGGAGGTGCGCTTGCGCACGAACCTGGTCACACTTTCCACGGCGCCTCGAGTTGCAATCATTTTCCAAGGCTTTCCGAGCCAGCGACGCCCGACCGAACCAACCGCATTTTGTGAAGCAGGGAGCTCAGCCATAACGAGTGATTTCGCCATATTCTTAAGAACACAACCCGTCTTCTCGAAAACCAACTTCAATGTTCGAGTGTGAAACTCAGCAAGCCCGGCCCGGTGGCCAATGCTCATAAGAGTTGTCCCTAAGAGTTCCTCGGTGAAAATTGTCATCACACGGTGCTGATTTGAATCATCCAGAGCAGAAGTCGCCTCATCGAGAAACACCCATTTTGGTTTATGAAGCAAAAGACGCGCAAATGCCAATCGCTGTTGTTGTCCTAAACTCATGATCTTATCCCACCGGGACTCCGTCTCGAGTAACGGTATGAAAGCTTCTAAATTCACGCGCGTGAGCGCTTGGACCATCGCCGACTGATCCCAAACAACTTCGGTCTTTGGATAAGCAAGTGCGCTCGCCAAAGTGCCGAGTGGAATATAAGGTTTTTGTGGGAGGAACATCGTTTCACCAGTCGCCGGCAAATGAATTTTCCCTGAGCCCCACGGCCAGAGACCGCCGAGCGCGCGCAAAAGCG
>JAYVND010000687.1:0-3120 GCA_043758635.1 Bdellovibrionales bacterium | reverse complement strand
GGCCGTGGTCCCTTTGTTTGTGCAACCAGCGGTGAGGAAAAGCGTGATCATTAGGACATTCTTCTTCATATTATGCTCTCGATTTTGCGCCGCTCGCGGCCTTGGGTTGATGTCGCGAATATAGATGATTGCTGCGAGTGGCCATAGAAGTTTGAGGTTAAAAGTTATGGATTTTCTTAACCTATGGTAAAATACTGAGATGTTCTCTATCTTTGATTTTGTTAGTTATCGCGAATACTTAGCCAACTGGATATTGTCCCAGCCGGGTGAAGGGTATGGCTACAAGGGTCGAATCGCGTCGGCGCTTGGGGTGAGCTCGAGCTTGATAAGCCAGATGCTGAATGGTCAAAAAACTCTGACTCCGGATCAGATTTCTGATCTTTGCGATTACCTAAGGCTGAATGAAATCGAGTCCGAGTATCTTCACCTTTTGGCTGATTTCGACCGTGCCGCGAATCCTAGATTCCGCGCGAAGTTGAGCAAGCAAATTGGTGCACTGCAAACGAAGTCGCGCGAGATCGGCAAACGTGTTCCGCGCAACAAAGAGCTCACGGATGAGCAAAAAGCAGTTTACTACTCGAGCTGGCTCTACACCGGAATTCGAAATCTCACGGCGGTGCCTCACATCGACCAGGCACACAAAATCGCAGAAAAGTTACATCTCGATTTGAGCGTGGTGAATCAGGTGATCCGGTTTTTAATTGAAAATAATTTATGTCGCGAGGAAAATGGGCGCCTCACTTATGGGCCAGCGAGCACCCATGTGGATCGTGAATCACCGCATGTGAATCGACATCATCAGAATTGGCGACTGCGATCCATCCAGGAAATGGAAGCTCGTCGGGCGGAGGATCTGTTTTTTACCTCACCCATGTCACTTTCGAAAAAGGCCTGTGAGGAAATTCGAAAACTTCTGCCAACCGTTATTCAGAATGTGATGCAGATTTCTGGGCCATCGGACTCTGAGCAAACGGCTTGTTTAAATATTGATTGGTTCGAGTACTGAATCGAACGGATATCGGTTGGCTCGAGTATTTAACTTGGTCAATTTTTGCGGCCGGCCTCATGACGGCCTCATGACGGCCTTAGAATGTCCTTAAGACGGCACTGAAGAACAAGTGAGAGAATTGTTGCGATGTTCCTTTCTTCTGCGAGCTTTTTTCACCAAGCTATCAAGATGAAAAAAGCGATTATTTTTGGTGCCAGCGGATTTGTCGGTTCTTGTTTACTCAATGAGTTGCTTGAGAATCCAGTGTATGCGCAGGTCACCTGCATTGTGCGCCGTCCACTTCTATTGACTCACAAAAAACTCCAGGTCGTGATTTGCGACTTCAATGCATTTTCAACAGTGAAGTTGGAAGGCGACGAAGTTTTTATTGCACTCGGGACCACCAGAAAACAAACACCTGACCCGCGTGAGTATTATCAAATCGATCACGATTATGTGGTCGCAGCGGCTAAACTCTGTAAAGAAAGTGGTGTGAAGTCGATTTTTTTAGTGAGCGCAGTTGGTGCTGATTCAACCTCTCGTTTTGTTTATGTTCGTACGAAAGGCGAAGTCGAGCGCGATATTAGAGCTCTTGGATTTGAACACACGCATCTCTTTCAACCTTCGATGATCACCGGGCAGCGCGTGCAATATCGAAGGCTAGAGTCGTCCTTGATTGGAGTCTGGAATCTTTTAAATCCCCTCCTCAGAGGGAGCCTAAAGCGTTACCGCGGAATCGAAGGTGATCAGATTGCTAAAGCCATGGTAAATGCCGCGCAAATTCGAACCGGTCACGTTCAAATTTACGCCTGGCAACAGATGCAGGAATTATTGAATCACGAGAGCGTGTGATCAAATTTGCGCCTTCGTTCACAAGCAGAAGCCAGAGTCGAACTGCGGCCCTAAACCTGCAAATTTCAGACGCTCCCGAAAATCTCTTGTCAGCTTAAGAGCGCACACAAAGGCGAGTTTGATGAGCGCGCCTTGAGCGCGAGGATCTAAAATATTCGCCTGCATCGCAAAAACTCATGTGATCAGAAAGTCCAATTCCTGGAACAACGGTCGGGACGGGGATCGTTTTTCGATTTGAGGTCATCGCGAAAAAAGCCAAACATCTCGAGCAAAGCTTGTGCCGGATTAGTATTTATCGGCGGTCGGTGTGGTGCCGATGTTGGACAGAAACGGGAGATCAAGATGAATCGATGGAGGCGCACTGCTATCAATGACTGTTAGGATCCAAGGTGCAAACGTCGATACGCGCGTGTACAGCTCAAAATCCATGCAGTCTTTATCAGAGTTTCGAGAATTGATCACATCGGTGCCCCAGAGCACCACATGCCCATCGACCAAGCTGTATGCCGGTCCGCCGGAATCGCCATGGCAAGCGCCTGAAGCAGAACCCTCTGAAATTTCAACTTCCGCATTTGAGTATTTCAAGTTTGTGACAGTCACGGCAAGCGACCGCAGCACTCCGAAGTCTGCATACGTACCATCTGCCGAGTCGACGCCGTAGCCGGCGATAAATGCGCTTTCCCCATCACGCGGATTCGTTTTCTCATCGGCGAGAATGGCGAACTCGGTGAGTTTAAAATCGTTGTCAAACTCGATAAGCGCAACGTCATTGCGGTTATCGATGACGTCGGATTTAAATTCTGGATTCACGTAGAATTTGGCTTGAGAAGTCGAGAATTTTCCGCCGACAGTTGTGACCTTCGCGCTTGATGCTCTCGCCACGCAGTGGGCGGCGGTCAATGCGAAGCGAGGAGCAATCATTGTTCCGGAGCACGCTCCAGTATTTGTCTCGATCTTCACCGCGACGGCAGCAATCGGATTCTCAAGGGTGACTGGTGCGCCATTGACGATTGCGGGCGTGTCGTTAGTTTGCAACGTTTGCAAGTTTGTGTCGTTAGAGTTTTGCGTGAATCGATCATCAACCGGTCCACAGGCGCTAAGCGCGAGAGCGAAAGACGCTGAAGTCGTCAAAGTCTTAAGGGAAATCAATTTTGGCATATCTGTCTCCTGGCGCCTTTCTGGAAGTTCGTCGGAATCCAGAGCATTGAAATAAGATGGTGGTTATCGCTAAAATTGACCGAACTCAGATCAACTTATTAAGGTCGACCAACCGAAGTGCG
>JAYVND010000686.1:0-3121 GCA_043758635.1 Bdellovibrionales bacterium | reverse complement strand
CGAAGTGAAATGCGGAGATGAGTCGCTTGCGTTGACGCCTAGTGAATTTAAGCTTTTGACCGCGCTGATTCAAAATCGTGGCCGCGTGATGACTCGCGATTCATTGATCGGCTGCGTGCAAGGCGAGGGCGTGAGTGTTGTAGGCCGTACGGTTGACACCCATGTCTTCGGCCTTCGCAAAAAATTAGGTGCCTGTAGCGACATCATTGAAACTGTTCGTGGTGTGGGCTACCGCGTTCGACCATTTGAGACATGATTCCTCCTCAGCGTTATTTCCCCTGGAAAATTGCAAGGGCTCATTTCCTGAGCCAATTTGTTTTTTGTCTCCTATTCATAGGAGTGGTTTTCTTCACCGTGCACGGACTGCTCGAGGACGTGTACGCGCGCCTTCCTGCGGGAGCTTCGGGGACAATTGATGCATCGACTCTCTTAGCGCAAGCGGATCGAAAGATTGCGGCTCTCGCAATCTGGTCTGCGGCGTTTAGTGCTCTCTTCGCTTTTTGGAACACGCGTAACTACGCTCGACCTCTCGGTGCTTTGATACAGAAAGCTCGCGAACTTCGTAGAATCGATCTACCGATCGCTCCTGAAATTCTTGAATCCGAAGAGACCGATGAACAGCCCGGTGAATGGTCTGATCTTGAACGTGCTTTGACGCGCATTCATTTTGATCTTCGAATGAAATCAGAAGCCGAAGCGCGCGAACGAGATGAGCTCTCGACTTTGTTGGAGGCAGTTTCAGATGCAATCTTAGCCGTGGATCGATCCGGCATTCCACTTTTTTTCAATGCCCAGTTTGCCAGGTTCTTCCCGGTCGCAAAAATGAATCAACAGCTCAGCCGCGACAAGCGTCCTTCGCTCGGCGAGATGTTTCGAGTCCCGGAAGTTCTCGAAGGATTTCAAACGGTCATGCAGACGGGTGAGAGAAAGTTAGTTTCGGCAAGTCTTCACACGACAGTATTCTCAACACCACGACATTTTTCATTATCGATTGCACCTCTTCAGCAAGGTGGGATCGGGGATGTCTATGGAGCGATTGCGATATTTCATGACGTGACCGAGCTTAAGCAGTCGGAGCAAATTCGCATCGAGTTTGTCGGAAACGCCTCACACGAATTACGCACTCCACTGACCTCGATTAAGGGCTACGTCGAAACTCTCAAAAATGATTTTAAACAAAAACGCTTTGATGAGGCAACGGAATTCATGTCAATCATCTCACGCAATGTCGATCGCTTGATCTACTTGGTGAACGATCTTTTGGATCTTTCGGTGATCGAGTCGGGTGCGGAGCTTGAGAAATCCTTGGTTTCGACTCGCGAAGTAAGTGAGAGCGCTTTGAAGCAGCTCGAAGATCGGCGGGCTCGCAAGAAGCAAACTATAGTTGTTGAGTACAATGGAGTGGACTCGCTTCATGGCGATCCTGACCGGGTCGAGCAAGTTCTGATCAATCTGGTGCACAATGCAATCAAGTACATTCCCGAAAGTTCGCGGATCGACGTGAGCTGGGAGACGGTCAGCGGTGCGATTTGTTTACGCGTGAGAGACAACGGAGCCGGCATTCGGATCGAGCATCAAGCTCGGTTGTTCGAGCGCTTTTACCGAGTGGATGCGGGCCGCTCGAGAGAGCAAGGTGGCACTGGCCTCGGGCTGGCAATTGTGAAGCACATTATGCTCAAACACGGCGGTCACATTCGTCTGAAATCGGCGAGTGGGCAGGGCTCAGAATTTATCTGCACTTTTCCCGACGATGCCGTCTGAAATAATATCTGGATCAAGGATCCAGGTAACAACTGCCTCAGCGAGCAAAGCTCTTCGAAATGCTACCTGGATCAAGGATCCGATAACATTTCTGACAGAATCTCCTGATAGCTTCGGCCTTCGATAATGCGTTCGACGATGAAGAGTGCGCGTTGCATTTTTTCGACAAAGTGACCTTCACCGTTATCGACAATGAAGCGCTGAGGATGCTGACCCCAGACGTGTTTGGTGTGGTCGTTGAGGGCATTGGCCTCCTCAAAATTTTCATTTCGAAGGGGATTGCTCAGGTCGTAGTAGCTTGCGGGAGCGGTATCCAAATGAATGACCCAATCGTAGCGCGAGATTTCGTGCTCCATCCTGGTCGCTACGGCTGAGAGAAACTCATGCGGTCCACCCGCGCCGGGCCAGTAGGCCATTCCGTCAAGACTGCCCCGGTCGCAAATCAAAAGGCGCTGCGGGTTTTCAAACTGCACCAACGCTTCGAGTTCACGCTGCAAAAAGTAGATCGCCTTTTGGTGTTGTTGGACTCCAAATTCAGATTTACGGCGCGGCCATCCGCCACCAAAGACGATCGACGCAGCTTCGGGTACGACCACCACGCTCGAGGAGAACTCTTTTTGAATGAACTGCGCAAGCGTGGTTTTTCCACCGCTAGGCCCGCCCGTTAAAACTAATTTCATGGACTCCACGTTTATCACGGGGCGCACGGGCGCCGCAAGAGATGCTCAATTTCGGTGCCAATTGAGCACGCTGAACCAAGAAATAGCTACACGATTGCGGGCTGGTTCACTTCGAGCTGCGCGAACAGGGCCACGTGATCCGACAACAGATTCCAAGGCGCGCCGGTCAGGCTTCGTGCATCGAGCGCATTGAGCCCTCGCACGTACATTCGATCCAACTGCAGGATTGGGAACCAGCTCGGAAAACTCTTCGCGTGCGCGCCCTTGATCTTCTTATGAACCTCGTAAACCTGAAGCTCAGTTTCGAGAACCTTCGATATCTGTTCCCGCCAGTCGTTGAAATCGCCGGCAATGATCAGTGGCGCCTCGTCTGGCACGTGCACGCGAATGCGATGGATGAGGCGTTCAATCTGTTTTGCTCGCCCGCGCTCGAGCAGATCCAGGTGAACGCAGATCAAATGTAAAGGATGCGAGGGCTGGGCCCCTTCGCTGAGTGGCTCAAGCGTTGCGTGTAGGAGACCGCGTTTTTCAAAACGATTGGTTGAAATATCGATATTGTCAAAAGAGCGAAAGGCATGGCGTGAGAGGATGGCGTTTCCGTGATGACCTTCGGTGTAGACCGCATTTTTTCCGTAGGCAAAGTGCGGCCAGATTGAGTCGGCTAAAAATTCGAGTTGCGG
>JAYVND010000685.1:0-3127 GCA_043758635.1 Bdellovibrionales bacterium | reverse complement strand
TTGTTTTGATCTCTGCATCGGTTGGAAAACGCTCGTGGCCGGCTTTCCAATTGTAGAGTCCAAAAAATGCGTTAAACGTGATATCGAACGCCCCGTCGGTGAGACGACTGTGCTTAAGCGACAGATCAATCGCTTCTATGGCTTCTTCTGATATCTTTACAGGCTGGATGCCAGCGTTGTCATTGATTTGTGAGATCAAGCTTTTAGGTTTCCACTCCGACATCCATTCATCGACCCGGTGGACCTCATCCATCCCGCTCAAAATCGCCGATTTGAGTTGTTCGGCTGTAAAGGACGGCTCCACCACGCAAATCTTCCAAGGGAGTGTCATGATAGTTTCTTCGCCGCAGAATTCACCCGCCTCCAGAGCCGCGAGCGCTCTTGTAGCGGCAAACGGCAAAGTGAAAAACAAGAAGATCGAGATCACTTGAAGCGGTAGCCAAAAACAATTTGGACCACGGATCCGAGATTCGTCTGAGCTCATAAGTCGACTCCTCTGAAGAAATGCGGCGCGCCTCAAAAACATGTGTTGACCGTCCCGCATTCCATTTGCACCGTCAAAGTATTACACTGCTTCGACTTCAGAATTGAATGGTGAGGACTCTATGAAATTGCATCGCGACATTCTCGGCAAGCTGAAATTTTTTAAAATTGCTTCGGCAGTTGCAATCGGACTTGGTTTTGGATTTATGGGCTCAGAATCTTCGGCACAGGCAAAAGCGCAGTCGCAAACACAAGTGCAAGCACCTGCAGAAGTGAAGTCTGAATTACAGGCACGCGATATCTCATTTGCGCCAACCAAACCCGCGAGCTCAAATCCAGATACAAGCGTCAATGCGCTCGGCCTTTATCGCAACAGCAGTCGTGGAGCAAACGCCAACGCCGACGGCGCAAACGGATTTTCACTCCAAGAAGCCGAAGTGCAGTTTTTCTCGGATGTGGACCCTTATCATAAATTTTCAGCGCTCTTTTCCGCTTCTCAAAGTAATGGCGAATGGAAATTCGAACCCGAAGAGGTCTATGCCGAGAGCACAGATATTCCTTTTGTTACATTGCGCGCGGGAAAGTTCAAAGCCGCATTCGGGAAACACAACACACTTCACACGCACGCCTTTCCATTCATCGACGCACCACTCATCAACACCACATTCTTGGCCAGTGACAGCCTCGATGCCGCTGGGGTGAGTGGAGCTGGATTATTGCCACTTCCTTGGTACAGCGAACTGACCGGCCAAGCCTTTGCAGGATTCGTCGATCAAAGCGACACTTTCAACACTGGTTCGGCAAACGCAAATTTGTACGTTGCGCATTTTAAAAATCTTTGGGATCTGAACGACGACATAACGGCAGAGCTTGGTTTTTCAGAAGCAAATGGTCAAAACCAGATCACCGACGGTGTCAGCAACTCAAAAACAATGTTGAATGGGCACTCCAACGTTTGGGGCGCCGATTTCACAATCAAGTGGCGCCCAATGAATGGTGGAAAATATCATGCTGTCATTTGGACAAGCGAATACATGAAGCGTGATCAAACCCGAGGCGATTCGAGCAACAACACCGGTCGAGGGTATTCAACTGCGTTGCTGTATCAGTTTGCTGAGCGCTGGTGGATTCAAGCGAGGAGCGAATATGTGCACAGTGTTGAGACCAACGCGACACTCAGCGCTTCACTCGCACCCGAGCAGCGAAAGTACACGGCACTGCTCGCCTTTTTACCAAGCGAATTCTCAGGATATCGCCTTCAGTACAGCTTTCTGAATGACGGACGCGAACAACCTGATAATATGGTCATGCTGCAATTCAATTACACCATTGGGGCTCACCCCGCACACGCGTATTAGAATTTGAAGTGCGAACCTTTGAAAATTAGCATTCGTTTCGATCCACTCGACAGAGGACAAAATGAAAACAGTTTCTTTGAGTATGATTTTCGGACCACTCTCTCTTCGCGCGACTCTGCCGGTGCTCGCAACCGTTGGATCGATTTTCTATTCAGGTTTTGCGCTAGCAAAGTTAGATATAGTTGCTACGACGCCCGACATCGCGGCACTCACCGAAGCCGTTGGCGGAAAAAATGTGAACGTCGAAACGATTGCGCGCGGCACGCAAGATCCGCATCAGATTGAGCCTAAACCTTCGTACATGGTGAAAGTCTCGCACGCCGACCTTCTGATTAGTAACGGCCTGGCTCTTGAAATTGGCTGGCTCCCCAGCCTCATTCAGGGAGCTCGCAATCCGAAAGTGAACAATGGCTCGGTTGGCTTTCTTGATTTGGGTTCAACCATCGAGCCGATTGAAAAACCAAAAGGTGGCGCCAGCCGTGCCGGCGGTGATGTTCATCCTGATGGTAATCCGCACTTCACTTTGGACCCCGTCCGCATGGCGACACTTGCAGGCGTCGTCGCCGCTCGTCTGCAGACCCTAGATCCCGCCCACAAAAACGATTATGCGACGAACGCCAAAACTTACGCCGACAAACTTAACGTTGCGGTGAAAGGCTGGCAGGATCGAATGAATAAATCAGGCGTGAAAAAGGTCATCACTTACCACACAACACTCGATTATTTTTTAGATCGCTTCGGCGTGATCGCCGCCGGCTCCATAGAACCAAAGCCGGGAATTCCGCCAACGGTCACGCACATTTTAGACGTCATTGATTTGATCAAACGCGAAAAGGTGCCACTCGTGCTTCATGAGAATCTTTACGAAGCGAACTACGTGCCAAAGCTCAAAGCCGAAGCTCCGGGTGTCAAAGTCGAAACTATTGGTGCCTTCGTCGGCTCGACTCCCGAACTCAAAACAAATTTCGATGTTTATGAAGCGCTCGTTAAAGCATTTGAGGCCGCGAAATGAACAATGAAGTGATCGTCTTTCTAGCAGCTCCTACCGTGATGTGTCTGATTCTCGCGGTGATTCACTGCTACCTCGGCCTCCATGTTCTGGCGCGCGGTGTGATCTTCGTAGATTTAAGTTTGGCGCAAGTGGCCTCCTTTGGCTCAACGCTCGCGCTTCTATGGACCGGAGAACATGAATCCGGAACGGCGTATTTCGTTTCACTTGGCGCAACGTTTGTTGCGGCCGCAGTTTTTGCACTGGCACGTCGCTTCGAGCATAAGTTTTCGCAGGA
>JAYVND010000684.1:0-9725 GCA_043758635.1 Bdellovibrionales bacterium | reverse complement strand
TTTTTTTGTTCAACGAGGCGCTTGCAGATAATTTGATGAGCGAGCTCTTCGAACGCGCGACTGTGATAACGAACCAATGTGTGATCCATGTCCAAGCCGATGTATTTAATTTTTCGCATATTGAGAGTACGGTTTACAAAAACATTCGATAGCATAACAACCTTTCAATTCTTAACTAGCTAAGGCGCCACTCATCCAAGCCAACTCCACTAGAGCCATTCGAGTTTGGTGATTGCTCACGGCCCGAATTCTCAACTGGCTCAACTCTCAATCGGAAGCTTATGCTCAGTCCATTGCATCATTCCGCCCATCATATTGAAAGTGTTCAGATAACCATTGCTAAGAGCAAATGCTGATGCCTGAGCTGAGCGCCCGCCGCTGCGACAAACAAACACAATCGTAGCATCTTTTGGAAGTTCTGAAAGGTGCTCGGGTAGCGCCGGGAGCGGTATTAGCTGAGCTCCTTTAATATGTCCTAGCTCACCCGTAAACTCTTGCGGCATGCGCACATCTACCAGGATAAGACCCTCTGAATCGAGCTTACCCTCACCACTTAGCCCTAGTTTTGAAGCAAGCTCAAGCACGTCAATGTTATGGACATTTTCGATATCAGAATTGGGAGTCGCGGTCTTGAATTCGTTTTTCATCGTCATTAAATCTCACTTCCGTTCGTGCGTTGGATCAGTTTACGCCTTGTCTGAAGCCAGAATCAATGTGTGACTGAATGAACGCCCCGGTTTAGATTTTCTATGCGAATTTGCAAGTCAAGCGTGCGCGCTTCAAGACTGGCCTCTGTAGTTGTGCCGACAAACTGCTCGAGAACTTTTCCGTTTGCATCCAGAATGAAAGTTGCGGGCAAGCCGCCAGACCAGGTTGGGCTCAGCGCGCGAACAAAAATGGGAGCATCCTCGCCGACAATGTAACTGTCGAAATCAATCGAGACCGACTTCAAAAATTTAAGCACATCATCACGCATGTTCAAATCATCAGCCGAAACAAGAATCACCGGGACGTTACGAAGACTATCGCCTGCCTGATCCGCAGAATGGTGGCGGTTTCGAAATTTGACGATCTCCGGCATTTCGGCACGACATGGCGGGCACCAGGTGGCCCATATCGTCATGATTGCAAGATGCGCCTCGGCATTGTTTCCGCTCTGCAGGCCCATCGGAGAGAATAAAGCGCGCGCGACGGCTGGTATTTGAGCTGCAACCAATGGCGTCAGCCCATCGTGAAAACGAATGGGCGCTAGGGCTTCCCCTGAGGTCATCGCAAAGAGTCGTGGGGCCGCATAAAAAGCAACGGGTATGAGCGCTATCAAAAAAGGCCAAAATATCCAAATGAAGGTGTTGCGCCCGATTCTCGGTTTCACGTCGATCTTTCTTTTCTCTCGAAATTGACAATGCCGCATTCGGCTTCCAGATTCAGTACTATGGATGCGCAGAACACACGACCTGACCACGTTTTTACTCCCTGCCAGTTGCAAGCTCACGACGCTTTGCGGGGGGCGCAAAATGTTTTCATCACAGGTGGAGCGGGTAGCGGCAAGAGTTTCTTAATTCGGCATTTTTTGGCCGATAAAGACCGTCGTGAATTTCCGATGCTGGCGAGCACGGGCGCTGCGGCTGTTCTTGTTGGAGGACGCACTTTCCATAGCTTTTTCGGCCTCGGGATCATGGAAGGCGGAGTTGAGGCCACGATCGAAAAGGCGTGCAAAAACCGGCAAGTGGTTCGACGGCTTAAGCAGGTCAAAGGATTTATTGTCGACGAAGTGTCGATGCTTTCGGGCGCAACACTTCGGGCTGCCGAGATTATTTGCCGACGCATTCGTGCGAGTGATTTGCCTTGGGGTGGGCTACGAGTGATTGCAGTTGGGGACTTTGCGCAGCTTCCGCCCGTTGAGCGAGGGCCTTCCACTAACCGTGGTTGGGCTTTTTTAGATCCTGTTTGGACTTGGTCGGGTTTTCAGACTCAGTTTCTGACAACTCAGCAACGGTGCAAAGATCTGGAATTTATGGGAATCCTTTCGAGCATCCGCGAAGGCTTGGTCACGCCCGAAGTGCGTTGTTATTTAGATGCGAAAGTGGAAGAAGAGGAGGTCGGCTACAAAGGCACTTTGCTTTTCCCGCGACGTGAGGAAACCGAGCGCTACAATCTTCGTAAACTCGAAGCACTCGATTCTGAACCGCACATTTTTCCAACAATTTTTTCGGGCGACGAGCGGGCGCTTGCGGCTCTCAAAAAATATTCGCCGATTCCTGATACCTTGACACTTAAGCACGAAGCGCTCGTGATGCTTCGGCAAAACGATCCGCAAGGCCGTTGGGTGAATGGATCGACTGGTTTAGTTAAAAAAATAAATGCAACTAAACTCACCATTGAACTCTTAAATAGTCGCCTGATCGAAATCGAAAAAGCTACGTTTTCGATGATGGATGCAGAAGGTGAAGTCATTGCTTGCGCGATCAATTTCCCGATTTCGCTCGCCTGGGCGACAACGATTCACAAGGCGCAAGGAGCAACGCTCGATCGCATGCGCGTGAACCTTGCAAACTTGTGGGAGCCGGGGCAAGCCTACGTGGCTTTGAGCCGACTCACGCAAGGCCTCGACCTTTCAATTGAACGTTGGGACGTGAAGTCGATCAAAGTGGATCCGAAAGTGATCCAGTTTTACCGTGGAACATTGACGCCAGAGGGTTCAGTTCTCAAGACTGATTTTGCGCCTCGACAGGCAAGGTTTGATTTCTGATCGGGAATTACCAATTTCGAATTTGACCACGAGCGGACAAAATTAGCAGAGATATATAGAGGGAGAATGAGATGCCGCAAGTGGGTGATTTGATGACGGCCGCGGAGGCTTTGCGCCTTGCCATTCAGGCAGCTAAAGGTGGAATCGGATTCGTTTCTCCAAACCCGCTCGTGGGCTGTACAATTCTTGATTCCCATTTCCGTTTTCTAAGCGTGGGTTATCACCACCGCTTGGGTGCCGCTCATGCCGAAATTGATGCTCTCGGCAAACTTCCAAAACCCTCTGACCTTGCTGGTGCTCATGTATTTGTGACGCTTGAGCCTTGCGCGCATGCCGGTCGTACTCCCTCCTGCGCCACCACGATAGTCGCAAATCCACATCGTCCCGCCTCAGTGACTTATGCGGTGGCGGATCCAAATCCTTTGGCTGAAGGTGGAGCCGCAATTCTCTTGGCAGCAGGAATTCGTGCGGTCAAGTTTTCATCCTGCGAAGAGATTGAATTAGGAGAGCGGCTTGAAGTAACCGCGCTCGCCGAGGATCTAGCTGAAATTTTTTTGCACAATGTGCGGACAGGCGAACCTTTCGTTTCAGTGAAGGTGGCTTCATCGCTCGATGGGTGTATGGCGATTTCAACAGGTGAGAGCAAGTGGATATCTGGCGCAAGCGCGCGCGAGTACACGCACTACTTGCGAGCGCATTACGATGCAGTTTTGATTGGTCGAAACACTTTCGTTGCTGATGATCCACAACTCAATGTTCGCCATCCGCTCTTCGACAATTATAAAAACCGAGTTGTTTTGCTCGACCCGCACGCACGAACCTTTGACGCACTTCCGGCATCAAACCTGCTACGTGTTCGAGATGCCGGACTTTTGACGGTGGTGGTGAAACGTGGCCTCGCCCCAGCGAATTTGGCGCGAATTCCAGATGGCGTGCAGTTGATCGAAGTCATGACAAAAACAGGCGGCAAAGGGGAAGAGACCTTTGATGTGCCGAATCTTTTGCAGGCTCTGTGGTCGGTGGGTCTTCGCTCAATCATGATCGAAGGTGGTGCGCAAACGTTTGGTGCTTTCTTTTCGCAGAACCGAGTGCAGCGACTGCATCTCTTCGAGGCGCCAGTGTTGATTGGAGGTCTGAATGGACTTTCATGGAGTGCACAGTTTGGTGTCGATCGAATGGCGAAAAAATGGAAACTCGCAAATTTAGAGCGCAAAGTATTGGGCGAAGATCTGTACACGAGCGGTCGGGTGATCGCGCACTGAGATTCTCTGACGAGCGCGATTCACGGCGGCCCATCTCAACCCTTACATTTGAAAAGCAATTTTTTGAAAAAAAAAGCCGGCAAGAAGCCGGCTCGGTTTCACCCAAATAATTTGAGTGTTCTCAATCTTTGCTCGATTCGAGACTCGAACCTCGAAAATCGGACCAAACGTCAGCTTTAGTCGTCAAAACGACCGGCCGAAATTACAATCCTGAGACTTGCTTCATCCAATCAGTATAGTGCTGCATATTTGTGTAAGCGGCAAACTGGACACACGAGTCAGCATCGTCGCGAACACCACGGCTCGTCACTCCGAAGAGAGACAAAGTGCCGTCAGAGTTTTTTACGTACGCTGGTCCGCCAGAGTCACCGTGGCAAGCGCCTTTGCCGTTAGTTTGGTCAAACAAAATTTCAGATGTCCCCCATACTGATTCAGCAACTGTTACGTCAACTTGACGGAGCGTTCCTGCAGAATCCGAGTTTGATTTAGAAGAGATGCCGTACCCGGCAAGCGTGATTGCATCACCTTTAGCGAACGTATGCGCGGCATCTAACATTTTTGCAGCATGGTAACCAGAAGGCACTTTGCCAGCAAGGTGGATCAAAGTGACATCACCCCAATCTTTCACATTGTCGATATCGGCTGACGTTAAATCCCCGCCTTTAGCTTTGGCATCTTTGTCCATCTGATCGATCTTATCCATTGTCGCTTTGTAACCAGGGTTTTGTGTGAAAGCGAGTACACGGCGAGTTTTGCCAGCAAGTGGCGACTGTGCGAGATCAGCTGAAGACGAACCCGCTTTCAACTGATTGATGTCGTTTGTGAAAATCACAACGAGTGAAGCCGCGGTCGAATTTTCAACGCAGTGACCAGCCGTCAAAACCCACTCGTCACTCACGATTGAAACAGTGCAAAGCGAAGATTGCTTCGTGTCGTAAAGAATTGCGGTCATTTGAGCAATTTGGTCGTCAGCAGCAACTGCTGTCCCACCAACGATATCGCTGCCGGAAGTTTTCACAGCTGAACTTTGGCTATTTGGTGCGCAAGCAGCCATCCCGGCTACAGTTAAAAGAGCGAGTGTGTTCGCGAACAATCCTTTGAACTTCATAAAACCCCCCGAATTCAAACGACGCATTTCCCTCAAAACTTGCAGTTTGAATTAAAAACAAATTCACAAACGATGAACCTGTGCAAAAGGTTCTGAAACGGAACCACTTGTAATACAATGAGGAATTTTTTGGGCAATCGATAAGCAAAACTTTGGGTAACGCCCAATTGGGCTATAGCCGCATGCCATCTCGATTGTGGTGGCTCTGAGTGTGATAACGCAAAACAGCAAAACATTTGCTTATGCCAATTTGGAACCATTTAGTTTTGGTGACCGACGCGGCATGCAAGTAACTGGAATACTTTGATCCGTTGATGCCGTGTACGACGACAAAAGGATCTAGCTTGATGATCGTTTTAAGAACGCTGCAACTTGCGAATTGTTTGATGAAGAAGCGAATTGAGCACACGCAGTTCTTCGGGAGTGGGAGACTGCGATAGTAAAATCCTCTGCAAGGTTTTTTCGATGTTCACGCGCGGTGCAGAGAGATCGAAGCCAAGTAGCTCCAACCATTTGTGGATTGTCTCGTGCGGAAAGTAGACCGGCTGCAGAGATAGCGACGCGGTGGTATCTAGTTCCACGCTTCGCTCAGACGTTTCAAAGGAGCTCGGAGCTTTTTGCTGCTCAATTTTCTCAAGCGTCCGTCGGATGAGAAAGCTCGTGAGCAGCACGGCATGCGAGAGATTGAGACTGGTGACTTCGCTGTAGGTGGGAATTCGGCAAACGTGATGACAGAGCGCCATTTCATCGGGCGAGAGTCCGTCGTCTTCCGCTCCAAAAAAAAGATAAATTGGATAAGTTGATGTTTGAATAGGATGGGCCGGATCGGCAATTACCTGCGCGAGAGTTTCTTCGATCCATTCGGATTTTTTGAGGCGGGCATCTTTGCCGCTCAGTGCGATTCTGAGTCCTTCGCCTTCGTAAGCGTAAAACTCCTCCATCGTTTTGTACACTCGTGCCTCGCGCAGAATTTTCTGCGCATGCGCGGCACCTTGTTTGGCTTCGTGACCGATTTCGGTCTGTGGAGCCACGATCACAAGATTGTGAAAGCCAAAATTGGCAATGGCACGCGCGCACATCCCGATATTGCGAGGATAAATGGGTTTGACCAACACGATGTGCACCGGGTTGAACGTCGCTGGAATAGCCGCGACGAAGTTTCCTGAGTTCGCTCCCGCGAGAGCGGAGCTTCTTTCAAATTCGGCCAATTCAATTTCACTGGGAATGAAGTCTTCTTCAGTGGCTTTCATCAATCCTTTTTGCATCGTCGGCAAGATTCTTCAATTCAAGATCCAATCGCGGAGCCCATTCGGCAGAAGGCAGAAGGCGACTCAACTCTTGAAGCTCGACCCGCAACAGCCACTCATGCGGAAAATCCATTTCGATTTTCTCGAGAATCATTTCGCAGCGATCGCCCAGCTCAGGGCTCGGCCCATGTTCCGCAATCGCCGAGCGAACGTCACGCACGTTTTGGAAGAGCGAATGTTTGTAAATCATGAGCGGCGACCACTTTTTTCGTGGAATCTGTTTCGCCACAAAGTCGTGCGTTTCGCCGAAAGCTTCTCGATCTCCTGGACCGCCGAAAACGGATGAAACGGTAGAACCCACTGCCATGTCGTAGATTCCCCAAGATGGATCAAATAATATTTGATCATCCATAGTCACGCGGCAGTCTTCAAAGGTTATAATGAGCACGCGATTCGACGTCGAAGAACGCGTGAGGTTTTTCAGTACTCCATGCAATTCAATTCCCGACTCAAACTTCAGATGGCATGTTAGACCCTTGATGAGCCCTATCGTGTCGAGTTCGTCTGCTGACATTTCAGATAGGCATTTGCTAAATCCATGAAGCAGTCCAAGTGGTGAGCCAAAGCCTTGCGCGTGCTGCTCGATGCCTTGGCCCAAGATCTCCTTCCCATTTTCACTGAGTTGAGTGGGTCCCTCGAATTGGAGGTAAATCGGCAGAGAAAGCGCTGGAGGCGGCACTGGAGACGGCACTGGAGTAAGCGCGGGAGAAAGAGATTGTGCGGTCGAACCAGAGCCCAAATCAGAGTTTGGATGAGAAGAAGACTTAGCATTGTTAGCCGCGCCTTCAATCCAGTTGGTTAGTGCGCCTCCAATTTGAATGCCAGAGTTGAGCTCGACCGTGTTCACGCATTTGGCAAGCCGAGCTTTTTCTAAGCTTGATCTTCCGCCCTCGCGGTATGCGAGCGTTTTAGCAAGATCTTCGAGTACGACTTCGAGATGCGCAAAATCGGGAGTGACGAAGAGTTGCGGTTGTTGCTCGGTGATATCGTACGTGTAATTAACGCAATCGACGGTTAGTGGGATTTTTGTGACTCTGTTCTCAAGGCAGGCTTTTGCCTCACCGATCGAGGAGAGAAGGCCGGCGCCAAAAATTTTTGGGTTTTCGAGAGTGCCGATGAGGCCATACTCAGCGGTCCACCAATTCATGCGACCTAACAGTGCAGCCTCTGAAACAAAGGTCATCGCCAAAGAAACGCGCTCGAGATTAAGCTCGGCACCGGCGACTTGTTCGGCGGTCGAGCTCGGATCTTCTTTTAAGTCCGATAGTAAGCGAATGGCCTCGTAGTGGGCAATATCTTCGCTGCTCAAAATCGCTTTGCGCGCGACTTGTGCGTAGGCCTTGAGATAGGCGGCAAACTCAGGCTCGATCAAGATCGGCGCGTGGCCTGCCGCTTCGTGCACAATATCTGGTGCGGGAGTGTATTCCATGTGATCGACAGATCGCATGTCGCTCGCAATTGGCAAGAAGCCAAGTGATTGCAGCTCCATGAATGCTGCTGGTGGGATAAATCCACTGACGGGAATCGCGCGCCAACCAAACTCTTCAAGTTTACGGCTGATCACATCGACGTGTGGAATCTCTTCTGTTGAGATGCCCGTGTTTGCAAGCCCGCTCAAATAGCACGGGTGCGCAGTGTCTTTCAAAAAGTCGGTGAGTTGCTTCATGATGTGTCGCCAAACCGCTTGGTCAACCGGAGTGTACCGCGAGTAGTCTTGCTCGACAATATAGCGCTTGAGGTGCGGCGGAATGGCAGGGGACGAAGAGACCTGAGTAAGTGAGCTTGGATTGGGTAAAGGTTTCATTAAAGCCCCGCATCTTTTCCGCGTCGGCTCGGCATTAAATGATTCTCTATGTAATCCGCAACGCCACGCTCAAGCGGCCACTGCGGGCGCGAAATTGCTTGCGCCATTAATTTCTGTATTTTCGCCTCGGTGAAATACTGATAACGTGGGCGCATCTCCAAAGGAATATCGATCCACTGAATCTTCATGGGCGCACCCATGCTTGTGAAAACTTGCGAGGCGAGATCGAGCCACGGGCGGGCGACGCCGTTTCCCATGTTGTAGATGCCGGATTGCAAACTTGGAATTTTTAAAAGTTCAAGGATCCACCGCGTGATATCTTTGACGTACACAAAGT
The DNA here is from genome assembly GCA_043758635.1 of Bdellovibrionales bacterium. Taxonomy (GTDB): domain Bacteria; phylum Bdellovibrionota; class Bdellovibrionia; order Bdellovibrionales; family JAMPXM01; genus JAYVND01. The sequence goes on along the minus strand of JAYVND010000684.1, from coordinate 1,158 downwards.
CGCGCATTTGCTGGCCATTGGCGTATCCTGCGTTGTGCGAGCGAAACAGTTGAAGCTCTCCAGTTTGACTAATTTGATTGAACGCCTTGAATACGACACTCGCCATGTCGCCTTTGTGATATTCGTTCGGTCCAAACACGTTGAAAAACCGAAGTCCCAACCAGAGGGGTGGTGTCTTGGTTTGGAGAACGGCCCAGCGGTCAAAAGCGGCTTTACTTTCGCCGTAAGGATTCAGCGGCTTGAAGATCTCGGGTGGCGACATGTCATCAAATCCCTGGGATCCATCGCCATAAACAGCACCGCTACTAGCAAAAACAAACGGTTTGTTTTCGCGCGTGCACCAATTCCAGAGTTTGCGGGTGTATTCGAGATTATTCTCGGTGAGAAATTCAACGTTCAGCTCAGTGGTTGAAGAGCAGGCGCCCATGTGTACAATCGAGTCGACAGCACTTGCAACTTCGGGATTTTCGAGAAATGCCCAGAGCGCATTTTTGTCGAGGAACTGCTGATACTTGCGATTTTTAAGAGGCTCTGGTCGCTCACTCAGGCTAACCGAATCGACACAAATGATGTCGTTGCGTCCTGAATTGTTCAGCTCCCAAACGAGTGCACTGCCAATAAAACCATTCGCGCCGGTGACAATAATCATTCGTCTTATTTAGCAGGGCCCTCTTTCGAAAACAAGGATCTGCAAAATTCAGCAAAATTTGGCGAATTTCTAACTGATCTCCTCAAATGTCTTCTTCGAACTCATGCGCAACGTTGACCATCTCTTGAAAAAGGCGACCGGCAGCGGAGCCGAGGCTTGTAGGGCGGGTGATTTGTCGCGCGGCATCTATTGTGCGAGTGCTGGTCGGAGCCTGGCTCGCGATAAAAAGATCGATCGCGGCTTGAATATCGGGAGTTTCGACACCGCGTTTGCGAGCGCGGGAGATGGCATCAACGATAAATTCAGAGCCATTGCCGGTGATACGGCCCGCGCGATTCCGCTCCAGTGCATTTTGCTGGAATTCGCGAACGCTTTCTGTGGAAAGACCGGCTTTCGTCGAGAGAGCGGTTTGCAATATTGCGGTGTATGACTTCAAGAAGTTTGAGATTTTCTCAGGCAAACGCCCGCGCAATTTTAGATCTGCTTTTTTTGCAAAGTTCGAAGCCATC
>JAYVND010000683.1:0-3138 GCA_043758635.1 Bdellovibrionales bacterium | reverse complement strand
TTCGTCGATATCTTTTGCGGTCCAACCCGAATCTGCCAAAGCTTTGCGGCAAGGCTCGAGCGTGCGAGCCACGAGATCTTCGGTCATTTGATCGAACTTCGCACGTGAGAGTTTCATCTGCAAATGTTTCGGACCCGACGCATCTGCCGTTACAAACGGAAGATTGATATCGGTTTCTGACATCGAAGAAAGCTCAATCTTCGCTTTCTCAGCCGCTTCTTTCAAGCGCTGAAGCGCCATCTTGTCGCCTTTGAGATCGATGCCTTGATCTTTTTTGAACTCCGCAATCATCCACTCAAGGATCCGAATATCGAAGTTGTCTCCACCCAAGTGCGTGTCGCCGTTTGTCGATTTCACTTCAACAACGTTGTCGCCGACTTCAAGAATCGAAATATCAAATGTTCCGCCGCCGAGATCGTAGACCGCAATTTTTTGTTCTTTGTTTTTATCAAAACCGTAGGCAAGCGCTGCAGCCGTTGGCTCGTTGATAATACGGCGAACATTCAAGCCCGCAATTTTACCTGCATCTTTAGTTGCTTGGCGTTGCGCATCGTTGAAGTAAGCAGGAACAGTGACAACTGCATCCGTCACTTCTGCGCCCAAGTAATCTTCTGCCACTTTTTTGAGTTTACCTAAAATCGCAGCGGCGATCTCTTCTGGTGAGACGACTTTGTCGCCCACTTTGAATCCGGTGTCGTTGCCTTTTTTAACAACGGTATACGGAATCAATTTAGTCTCGTCAGCGGTCTCTTCAAAACGGCGTCCGATGAAGCGCTTCGACGAATAGATCGTGTTTTCGGGGTTGGTTACCGCTTGGCGTTTCGCGATTTGACCAACGAGCTTTTCGCCGTCTTTTGTGAATGCAACAACGGACGGGGTCGTGCGGGCGCCTTCTTCGTTGACGATAACTTTCGGCTCTCCACCCTCCATCACCGCAACACAAGAATTCGTGGTACCTAAGTCAATACCGATAATTTTTCCCATTTAATTTCTCCTCTAATAAATTTAAACTTTAAATCTTCATAACAACTTGATTGGAATTCGGGAGCGAGCGCCCGCAGCGAATTGCCATCTCCGTGAGAGCGGCAAATGCGGCCGGGCGAAAATTGCCAAAAAGACAACTGAGTGACCTTCTCGTTCCATGCAATGAATTTGTGCTTTTAAGCCGATTCGTCAAGATCAGATGGCCAAAAAAATCGAGATTCTCTTGCGCCAACCGTGAAATCGCTCAAACCAATCTCATCCTCACCGACAACCTTTAGAGCTGCCTCAACACCAGGTAGCCTCTCGCCAACCTCTTGCCAGCTTCTGAGCAACAATTCGGCAACCTACGACCAATTCGGCCGAGTCAATGCCGCTTAGCGAAAGAGCCCTTTCTTTCCTGCCGAAACATCTTCTCCACGCAATTTTGCAATCTCACGCAAAAGTTTCTCCTCGTCTTTGCCCAGCTTCTTCGGGAAATCTACCACCACTTGATAATAGAGACTTCCGCGACCGCTGCCACGAAGCGACGGAACGCCACGCTTCTCGAGGCGCAGGCGATCTCCCGTCGAAGTCCCGTGAGGAACGGTGATAATTTCTTCGCCTTCGAAGGTTTGAACTTTCACTTCGCCACCTAAGAGCGCTTGAATGTAGCTGATCTGGACTTCGCTCAGGAGGTCGACACCGTGCCGTTCAAAGCGTTCATCTGGCTTCACCCGAAGTTCAACGTAAAGATCACCAGGTGGACCACTGCGATGACCGCCCTCGCCCTCATTGCTCACGCGAAGTTGAGTGCCGGAATCAACACCTGCCGGAATCGTCACGCGAATCTTGCGACTGACTTTTGAGCGCCCTTTTCCCCGGCACGCGGTGCATGGATTTTTAATGATTTTACCAGCGCCCTGGCAGGTCGGGCAGGTTTGCGCGACCGAGAAGAAACCTTGCGATGAAACCACTTGGCCTGCGCCTCGGCACATAGGACACGTCTCAGAAGTTGAACCTTTTTGCGCGCCCGAGCCGCTGCAGTCTTTGCAAGATTCTTCTGTTTGAAACTCAACATCACGCTCAGTGCCGGTGATCACATCTTTGAGTTCGATCTCACAGATATAGCGAAGATCTGCGCCACGGCGAGGACCATTCGCGCTCTGAGCACGCCCCCGCCCTCGACCACCGCCAAAAAGATCACCGAACACATCGCCAAAGCTTGAGAAAATATCGTCGACATCGCTGAAACCTTGGGCTCCGCCGCCCTGCTGCGTGTACGCCGCATGACCGAAGCGGTCGTACTTCGCACGCTTCTCCGGTGTGCCAAGCACTTCATAAGCCGCTGCCGCATCTTTAAATTTCTCTTCCGACGCCTTATCGCCAGGATTTTTATCCGGGTGAAACTGCATCGCAAGCTTGCGGTAGGCTTTTTTTATAGCATCTTGATCGGCATCTTTCGCGACGCCGAGGGTCTCGTAATAGTCACTGGCCATGGCTTGATTCCTCGAGCCACCAATATGCGGCGAAATCTCGAAAGGTCAAGTTTTAGGGGCGGGAAAAGTGGACAGGAGAATCTCTGATTACTTTTCGCCGACCTTCGGAGTCCAAACGTCAATCGGCTTTGGAATAACTGGGGCCGAGGGTACGAGAGAGGCTGGGGCTGCAACACCCAAACTTTTCTGACGTGCCAGCACTGAATCTGCTTCTTTCAATCGCTGTCTAAGACGCTCTGCAAAACGAGCTTCTGGGTCGTGTTCAAGAACTTGCGCGATCACCGAGCGCGCCAAAAAGGCTTGGCCTTCGGCAGTGTAAAGCTTTGCTGCTAGAGCGAAAAGCCAACTTGGGCCGCCATTGTTCGCCGCCTGGATCAACAGATTTGCAGCTCGTTTCTTATCATCCATATCGTAGAGATAATGAAAAGCCGCTTTGTACTGGAGTTGCCAATCAAACGGAAACTGGGTAACGCCACGATCAAAAATAATACCAGCACCACCATAATCATGCACCACAACGCTGAGCAAAGTTGCTCCTACTGAATACGGAATACGGAAGCGAGGGGCTAACGTCGTCACAGCGTCTAACATCGAAAAGACCCAGCTTTGATCGCGACATCTGCTCAAGTCGTGTTTGTAGAAGCCACCCTCTTCAATCAGATTCCTATCTGCCGAAACC
>JAYVND010000682.1:0-9750 GCA_043758635.1 Bdellovibrionales bacterium | reverse complement strand
GGGACAGATTCATCACTTCGACAACACTGGATCACGCGTGCAAGTCGAGATAGCGGCATAGGCTGGACAACCGTTGACGATGACTCGCGCTTTGACAGAGCCACCGCTCATGCAGTGGCAGTTGATGATTTAAATGGTGCGGTTTACGTTGTGGGACAAATTCGTGTTTTAGACGAAGAACGCTGGCTTATTCGCAAAAGCAGTGACGCCGGTAAGACATGGTTGGATTGCGATGACTTTTCAGTCCATGGCTTCGCGGCGAAGGCATTCAGTATCACGATTGGAGCGTCGGGCTTAATATCTGTCGCAGGCATTGTGACAAATTCCCAGGCTAAACCACGTCTGCTGATTCGACAGAGCTCGAATAATGGAAACGACTGGCAAACGGTCGATGATTTTGCATTAAAAAATGAGCAAGCTCGAGTTGGAAATCTCGCGGCCGACTCGTCGGGACGTATTTTCCTCACTGGCTTTGACGGTACCACGAGCTTTCTCCGCCAATCCACCGATCAAGGAAGGACTTGGAGTATGTTAACCGGCTTTCCAGTAGAACCCGACTCAATTCACTACCCAATTCGCTACCCAAATCGATATGCAGATCGATACGCAGATCAATACGCAGAATTTCTCTCGGTCACTTCTCAGATCAGTATCGCTCCGGATGATTCAGTATTCATTGCGCAACCGACAAACTCCGGAGTGGCAATCTCTCACTCTCGCGACAACGGGAAAACTTTCGCAGTCGTTGATCGCAGTCAGCTGCAAAATACCGCGACACTCGGAGTCTTCGGACAGTGCGCGAAGGGGCGAGTCTGCGCAGTGATCAGTTCGCCCGCATGGACAATTCGAATGCTCTCAAAGTAGAACAGAGCTCACAACAGCTCAGGGTCGTGCGCCGTGAATCAATTTTCCGGCAAAGCGCGCAAGATGAGAAAGCGAAAAAAATCGAGCCCGATGCTCGCTTTCATCTCAACTATTTTTTATCGAAGTCGATGGTTCGAAGATAATGGTTATCGTACCCACCTGGATTCTTTACTAAATAATGCTGGTGGTAGTCTTCTGCAAGCCAGAATTTTTTAGCCGCAGCAACTTCAGTTGCAACCGGCGCTTTCCAAGCATGTGATGCATTCACCTTTTTCACAAACGCTTCTGCCTCTTTCTTTTGCTCATCATCATGGTAAAAGATGGCCGAGCGATACTGGCTTCCAGCGTCGTTGCCCTGTCGGTTCGGTGTGGTTGGATCATGCATCTTAAAGAACTGATCCATCAGATGCTCGAAGCTGACTTTTTTCGGATCGTAAACGACTTCAACACTCTCCGCGTGGCCCGATTTGCTGTCGTGCGTGTCCTCGTACTTTGGATTCGCAAGCGATCCACCCGTGTATCCAACGTCGGTAGAAACGACTCCCGGAATTTTTCGGAAAAATTCTTCTGTTCCCCAAAAACAACCTGCTGCAAAAGTCGCTGTCTTCATTCCCGGTTTTGCAGCAGCTGCAGCCGCCGGTGATGCTGGCTTCGAATCCGCTGCACTTGCTGCAGGCGCGGGAACTTTGGCAACCGCTGGAACTTTTGGAACACCCGTAGCCTTCGGCGCATCGGCGGCCCCGGCAAAGGCTGGCCGCAAGAGCGTGCCGATGACAATCAGCGAGAGCGTCGAAAACATAAGCGCACTTTCGGTGAGGCTTCTAAATCGGTGACGGAGCTGGTGCCTCAACGGGCTTCGGAGCTGGCCTCTAATATGGCTTCTGATCTGACTTTTCGAGAGCTGTCTCATATTGAATTTCCTTTGTCAGGGGTCGCTGTTAGTCTACGCTCATTTAACAGTTCACAACAGTGAATCCGCAAAAACAGCATCCGATACTTTGAGGCTCGGATGCGCACATCTCCCCAGCGGCGACGGGCAATCATGAAACGCGACGTGATCCAAAGAATTAAGAAAAATCTAAGCAAGCTTGAGCCGTGGGCTCAACGTCATAAGATCGAAGCCTATCGCATCTACGAACGAGACATCCCGGAGTATCCGTACATCGTTGATCGATATGGCTCGCAGCTCGTCGTTTATGATCGTGGTGATCAAGAAATTGATTCAAAAGAAGGTAAACTCAATCACTTTCCGGAATTGATTGAAGGACTCCGAGAATTATTTTCGATCGGCGATGAGCAAATCATTATCAAGCGACGCGCTCGGCAAAAAGGCGATACTCAATACGAAAAAATAGACACGCGCGGCGACCGGCTCACCATTCAGGAAGGTGACGCCAAATTTTGGGTCAACCTCCACGATTATTTGGACACTGGTCTCTTTTTAGATCATCGCTTGATGCGCGAACGAATTCGTAAAGAAGCCAAAGGCAAACAAGTCCTCAACCTTTTCTGCTACACCGGCTCGGTCAGTGTCTTTGCGGCACTTGGCGGCGGACGCGTAACGAGCGTCGATATGTCGCCGACTTACATCAAATGGGCTCAAGACAATTTCGCTTTGAACGAGATCAATGCAGTCTCTCACACATTTATCACGCGTAACGCTCTCGAGTATCTTGCAGATGAGAGTTCGAACGAACGCTTTGATATCATCTTTCTCGATCCGCCAACTTTTTCGAATTCTAAAAAGATGGCCGAGAGTTTTGAAGTTGAGCGCGCACAAGAGGCTCTAGTAAAAGACTGCATGCGTATCCTAAATTCCAATGGCACATTATACTTTTCAAATAACAAACGCTCATTTAAAATTGCGAAGTCAATCACGGACCACCACTTAGTTCGCGACATTACCAGCGCCACTCTACCAAAAGATTTTCGTGATCCAAAGATTCATCACGTCTTTGAAATTCGTCATAAGCTCGTCGAATAATAATTGATCTGTAATATGCGCCGGTCGACCGAATTCGCCTCGCCAATTTTATTTTTTAGTCCTTGCAAATGAAGGAGCCCGAATGCTCAACGGATTCAAAAGTTCGAAATGGATAGCGGGTGGCAATGGCCACCACCCGCAGCACGGTGTTTCAAAATCCATCACCTCTGTCTCCTGCTGGTATAAGGACGACGAAGACTACGAAAAGCTTCTTAAGCAAATGCAACAAGTGATGCAAGAACTGCAAACTGCTTTGTATGCCGAAAAGCGGCAGGCACTTCTGCTCGTATTTCAGGGCATGGACACAGCCGGAAAAGATTCGGCGATCGCTCACGTAATGTCGGGCCTCAATCCAAGTGGTACTCTCGTCGCGGCTTTTTCAGCTCCCAATGAACAGGAACTCTCGCACGACTTTCTTTGGCGCACTCACACCGCACTTCCCAGCCGAGGGAAGATCGGCATCTTCAATCGTTCTTACTACGAGGAAGTCAGTACGGTTCGCGTTCATCCCGAATACCTCGATGGTGAACATCTCCCGCGGCATCTTAAATTCAACTCGAAATTTTGGGACCATCGCCTCGAAGACATTCGCAATCACGAAGCGTATCTAAATCGACAAGGATTAAAAATCGTTAAATTTTTCTTGAATATTTCTCGTGATGAACAGCGCAAACGTCTTCTCAATCGTATCGACAACAAAGAGAAGAATTGGAAATTCGATATCAGTGACGTGAATGAGCGAGTGCTATGGAAAAAGTACCACAAGGCGTGGGATCAAGCGCTAGAAGTGACTAGCACCGACGTTGCTCCCTGGTATGTGATTCCAGGCGATGACAAAAAGAATGCACGATTGATGATCTGCCAAATCGTCGTTGAGAAGCTGCGCGAGATGGAATCACAGTTCCCAATACTGTCACTCGCAAAGCAAAAGGAATTGAAGCAAATTCGCGCGGCGCTCAGTGCTTCGCCTCGGTAGATACTGGAAATTATTCGAAAATTTGCCAACCTTTGAAATGTGTCGCGAAGTTAACCAAACACATTTGAAAAATGAACTCGGCCTCTCGCGTTCGGCGTCACTCCAAAGTGGTTTGCTTTTGTAGACTGCTGTTGAAAGCGAGCTAAGGAGTGGATCCCCGAAAAATCGGTTGGCCCTCAGATTGCTTTGATGACCAGTGCGGAACGTGAGTTGAAGCTGTACGTAAAGAGATGTTCAGGCTCGGTCCATTTGGTGTCCCTCCCCCCTTAACGTGAGCTGGTTTGATCAAAGCCAGTTCAGCCAAGTGAGCCGAAACTCGAACATTGCCCTTTTCTAGCTCCCTCGTTAGAAACGAGCGACGCGCAGCTGATCATCTACTCTAGCGGATTTTGAGTTTTTCAGAACCCGTGGGCCTTCGGGCCCCGTTCCTGATCTTTTTTTAGCCTGAATCGATAACGGGCCCCATGGCTCCGTCGGTAATTGGCCCTAGACTTTGTCAGTGACGGGAAAAAGCTGCACGTTCAATTGGTAAACGCGCTCGCCTTTGCTGACTTTACGTTTCACCAAAATATCACGTTGCAAACGCTTGCGAAGCTGACGAAGCTCAAAACGAACTTGATTAAATTCCTCTTCGGTCATCGCAACGGTCATCGCACCAAACTCGCGCTCTTTGGGTGAGTCTCTAAAAAGCGATTCAATTCCAAGATAAATAAGTTCAGTTTGAAGCTTGCGAATGAGCGGCACCGGTAAATCCTGAGGAGACTCTATCAAGTCACGGGCTTTACTGACTTGTCCCGTTTCCGGATTACGTGCTAATTCTCCCGAAGCAATCAGTTTTTCAAGCGACTCGCGAATGTCGTCAGGCGACGCCTTTGTGCGAAACAGGCGATGTAGGTTTTGAGGATCAAAATCCACCTCCCCTTGATCGGCCATTGCGTAGAGAACCCAGCCGATCCAACCCGGAACTTTATCCCATGTCGCCTGATTCACTTCGCCGGATTTGTAAGTTCGCAGCGCACGCAGATCTGAAAGGTCTTTCAAATACTTGTTGCGCTCGATTGGTTCGACAGCCTGACTATAGCGCACCAATGCGCGAAACTCTTCAAGTTCAATTCGCGCAAGACGCAGGGCCTTTGCAAAACGGGTGATCATATCTTCAGAAAGGTTACGACGACCTTCGATAATCAACTTCAAATAATTAGGCGAGCGAATATCCGCAGCTGCCGAGAATGTGGAATAAGAGTAGGCGCGAACTCCGGTACTCTCAGTCGCACGTCGGAATTCATAAACATCTTTTAGGTAGAGACGATAATCCGTATAATCGACAAGCGAGGGCCCGCAGGCCGTCTTCGAACTGCCTTTGAGACTGGCTTTTAAATTGGCATTCGCATCGGATTTTGGATTTGTCTTACTTTCAGCTTGCGCTAAAAATTTCAAGCGAGTGTCTGGAGTAATATCCGAGCGGCCGGATGATTTGATCAGTGGTTCAAGCGCGGATTTAAGCGGTGATTTCTGCACAACTCCAGCTGATCCTGAGTTCGCTCCTGATGCCGGCGCGTGAGCATCTGCGTGTACCGATGCGCTTGGACGAACCGTGTTTGGAACGCCGGCCGTATTTTCCGTCGTGGAATAATTCATTCAATCGCCCCCGAAAGTGAATCGCCTTTAAAAGATGCTTTCACCGTAGGGCTAGTTTTGCAAAGGGTTTATTTGCAAGCATTCGCGGGTATCAGATAACAGAAAGGAGAAGGTGCCGAATCGGTGCCTTCTCCTTTCTGAAAAATCAAAGAGAAGTCGGAGCTTTGATCGCATTTTCGATGCGATCGAGCTGCAATGTCAAAACGTCTTCGACCGACCCGGCATTGCCCGCACGAACTGTCAGAGCAACCGCAAGGCCTCCACGGCCGTTATTGCTCACCAAACGAATGTCATTCAGCGTGTTAGCTATTTGTTGCTGCATACCCGCTGGATTCTGAGTGGTTTGAACCATTGCTGAATTCACCGCATCGCTTTCGCTGTAGCGAACCAGTGGGCCGTTAAAATCTAAATACTCAACGCGGTCGCGGTTTAATATATCCATTGTCACAGCAACGTTCGAAACTCCATGCATCGTTTCCGACGTTTCGACAACAAGGCGTTGAACATAGCCAACATCTGATTTAAGAGTCGCCGTGTTTACCAAAATATTCAAGAACCAGTCATACTCGTGGTTGTGCGAGATATCGAAACCTTTCCCAGTCGTTCGAAGTTTCGAATTTGTTGTACGAATGATCATGTGGGCCTCACGAGCTCGCGAAAATCCTGTGTTCAAAATTTTCACGTGCGCGGTTTCACACCCGCCGTTCACATCCAGGCATTCCAGCGCGCCCGAAATATTTGAACCTGAATCTGGGAGCACCGCTCGGCCATCGCGACCCAAGTAGCCGCGAAGAATGATCTTATATTGGTCGCCAGCGGCGCGCGTTTGTAGAACATCTACTTCCACTTCACGAGTTTGCGGAGTGAAGTAAACCATTCCTTTGCTCAATTCAGCTGCCCAATTCAGATCGCCTCGTGAGGAAGGAGCAATTGCCTCGATTTTCGCACGCAAATGATCCGACGAAGCGCTGCCATAGTAGAGCGGCGTTCCATTTGAATCTTGCATCTCTCCTGATGCGGGCCAAGGTTGACGCGACGATTGTGTAGGCGTCACACCCGCTTGATTTAGTCGACGAGTTCCCGTGCGGCGGCCACCTTTGGCTCGAGCGGAGGGGGTCATTACCGGCGCTATCGTTGTTGGCGAAGCGTCCGACCCATCACTAAACTGAACTTCATCACCTTTTTGAGAATCAGCTTTGTCCGATTCTTGTTGCGATTGGCCCGATCCGGCATCGAGTTGCCCAGGTCCATTCGCGTTGTAATTATAAGGCGCTGGAGTTGGTGAAGACTGTGCTTGATCGGGACGCTGGTGCTGCCCATCGCCACCGCCGCCACCGTGGCCCGACGAACAAGCTGCAACAGATACCGTCGCGATAACGGTTAAACAAGTTGTAAGTAATGCGTGCACGCGCTTTTCGCGCGAGACTAAAGTTTTCGCTCGCGTCTGACGCGAGACTGTGAAAAATTTCATAAAAGCTCCTAAGACGTTCCGGTGAGTGTGCAACGGTCGCCATTAGAGCAAGAGCGAGACCACCCCGAAGTGGTTTTAGTTTTAATTTCAAATCAAAGAAGTTCGAATACAAAGAATTAGGCGCCGCTAAATGTCACTTCGACTGTCTACAATGCGCAAATTGGCAAGAGTTGATACAGTACGAATATGAGTATGAAGATGAGTAGGAAGATGAATGGTCAATGCGGTCGTTACGAATTTACCGAAGCGAATTTACCGAAGCTAATTTACCGAAGCTAATTTCCAAGTTCCGGACGGGCCCAAACTGCACCCGCTGCAAGCGCAGCATCTCTTGCAGAGAAGCCGTTTTAACAGACTTATGCCCCTGGGTGAATCTCTGAGCTCTTCGCCAAAAAATCGGCGTCATAAACATGCTCTTTTAACCAACGTTTATGCGCTAGGTAATCAGCGCATTCGGATTGCACCAGGTTCCAGAATGCGGCCGAGTGATTGTGGTGGCGCAAGTGGCAGAGTTCATGAATGACAACGTAGTCGAGAGTTGCGGGCGGCGCGAAAATCAAACGCCAGTTGAGACTAATCTTACCGCGAGTGGTGCAACTTCCCCAACGTGTTTTTTGCGAACGAAATGAAAGGGAAGTAGGATGTAATCTTAGTTTATTTGCAAAATACCTCGCACGTTCGGCAAGGATTTTTCGGCCCTGCTTCTCGTAGAACGCCAAAACTATTTTTTGCACGAGTGCCCCGCGAATATCTGACGCAGAATTTAAATGAACAGCAGGGCGTCTCAAAGTCGGCACGTAGACGATCAAGCGGTCGCCTAAAATTTCAGCCTCGCCGCGGCTTCCGCCAGGCATCAAAAGCAAGCGACGATCCTCACCCCTAAACACAAAGAGTTCATCTTGAACATATTTTTTCTCGGGATGTTTAACGCGAATTGTTTCGAATTGCGCGACATTCGATTTCATCCAATCCACGTGCTTCTCAAGAAATTCATTGATCTGAACTTCGCGCATTCCCTTAGGGCAGGTGACTTTCACTCGACCCGTGAGCTGATGAACCATCGAAATTCGCCGTCGATACGGCTGACGAATAAGGAGAATCTCGAACTCGCGAAACTGATAGAGCTCACGCGTTGAGCCGTTAGGCATCTGTGTGACGGGGCTCTTTGGCCTCTGACCATTCACCCCGATCAACGTTGCCTCGATGACATCGTTCGCTGACGGACTTGCTCCTGGAGCGATCGCGCCTCGCTCTAGTTTTCGACTGAAAGGCATCGCGCTATGTTTTTCTCCCAGAACTTCACCGAGGGTCGGCTGAATCATTATTGCTTGAGAATCGGAGCGATCGCGCCATGGCCAAAACATCTAGCGAAGAATCTAGTTTTTTAATGCTCATTGCAATGTTTTTCGCTAAGTAGAAGGTGTTGCGTGGGTACCAGCTTCGCAATCTCAACCACCTGACCGATCGGGCAAGTGGCTACGTGCATTCGCCCGATAGCAGGAGTCCCATGTCGAATTTCGATCGCCTGCAACCGCAAATGATTCTCGAAGCGGTCGAAGCCGCCGGCTACCGCACGACTGGCGAATACACGCAGCTCAACTCTTATGAAAATCGCGTTTTTGATATACGTCTCGAACATTTTGACGACTCTCCGATCGACGTCGATCGCGTGATCGCAAAATTTTATCGCCCGCAACGTTGGTCACGCGCGACAATTCAGGACGAACATAATTTTCTCGCCGATCTCAAGGCAGAAGGCGTTCCGGCAATTGCGCCAATTCCGCAGAGAAACGGGAGCGGACCCGGTCAGACGATTACGAACTTTGAAGGATTCGAATTCGCACTCTTCCCCCGCGTGCTTGGTCGCATGCCGCAAGAGTTTCTTCCAGGACAATTGCGCCAAGTGGGCCGCACGCTTGCGAGAATTCATAACATTGGAGCTCGGTCGCCTTCAAAAAATCGCGTCGATCTCAATCCATACACTTTCGGTTGGGACGCATTTGAGAAGCTCGAAGAGCATGTTTATCCCGAACTTTGGAACCGCTATGCAGACACCGCATCACATATTTTAACTTATCTCGACAATGAGCTTAATCCCTCGGACTACATTCGAATCCACGGCGACTGTCACAAGGGAAACTTACTCCATAGCGGCGACGAATTTTTCTTTGTCGACTTCGACGACACTTTGAATGGCCCGCCGATCCAGGATTTTTGGATGCTTCTCAGTGGCTCCTCTGCCGACGCCGCTACATTGCAAGAGCAAGACGAAATTTCGATAGGGTATGAGGAGCTGCGCGAATTGCCAGATGACTGGCACCTTGTCGAACCACTCCGCGGTTTGCGAATTATTTCTTACGCCGCCTGGATATCGGCTCGCTGGTCCGACACGTCTTTCAAGCGACTCTTCCCAAATTTTACGACCTACAATTACTGGGTCGATGAGCTCAATCGCCTCGAGGGCATCGCCAATCTGCTCTAGCCTGCAACGCTCGACGCTCAGCAGGACACCCCAACCTACTTTCGTCTGCTCTACTTTTAAGCAACGCGGCACATCGGGACGCTTTCCCTTGCCCGGTTAGTCCTCGACAGCTAGTATCCAGCGCTTATGACCGGGCCTCGTACAATAGAGAGCTGTGAATCCCGCTAGGTCCGAAAGGAAGCAACGGCAACAGATTTCTCTGTGTGATACGGGTCACCCGGTCACCTTTTTTTCTAGGCATCGCCACCGAATGATGCTGTTTGAACTATTGAAACTCGAGGAGGGCGACATGGCTTATCAAGTCATTGCACGTAAGTGGCGCCCACAATCTTTTC
>JAYVND010000681.1:0-3139 GCA_043758635.1 Bdellovibrionales bacterium | reverse complement strand
GCTTATCATGCCGGATTCAAGTGCGAACTACGGTGATGTCATTCATTTGATGGATCGTTTGAAAGCACAAAACATCAGTGAAATTGGTTTAGCTCCGCTTTGATTCGATTTTAGACAGTGACCTTGATCTGGCCTTATGAACTGACTTTCTCATGCTCCCTTTGTTGAACGTTGAGAGGACTTAAGTATGAATCACGCAAGCCTTAAAGACTACCAATTGAAGTCTCCTTTGATGGAAGCACTTTTGCTCAAGCCGAGAAAAAAATCGGGCAAGAGGAATATGGTTGCGGGATTGATCCTGACATCGCTTGTCGATGCCTTCTCGATCACGCTCTTGTACTTGCTCTGTCAACCGACCGGAAACGGTTCGACACTCGAGCTCGCAAAAGCAGAGAACCTCCCAACGGCAACGAAGACCGCGGCCCTTAATAACGGCACGATCGTCAAAGTCGAAGGCCACCATTATTTTTTGAACAACGTTGAAATTCAACCGGTTCAACTGGCCCAACAGCTTCAGCTCATCAAAGCGAATTTCGGTTCGCGCACGGACGACGACTCTCGTTCACTCATTATTCAAGCGGATAAGTCGGTTGATTTCTCTGATCTTACGCCGATTGTTCGTGCGGGTTCGATCTCTGGTTTCAATAAATTTAAATTTGCCGTCCTTGCACAGGAAGGTTGATTGAAATGAAACTCTTTAAAAGTAATTTTCTCCTCGCCTCCGCGATGTTGGGACTTGCTCTTATGCAGGCTCCACTGGCGCATGCCGAGAAGATGGATGCGGAAACGCACACCATTGTGATTGAAAAAATGGAGACCGTTCTCAAATCTGGCAAAGATGATGAGACGATCAAAATGTATCCGATCCGGGCGCGACTTGCTGACTTGTACGCTGAGCGTGCTCGTCTTCGCGCGATGGATGAGGCGGCCAAGAGCGACCAGGCTCACGCGGGTTCTGAGGGCGATCGCCGTCGAGCCCTTGAACTCTACAAATCTATCGTGATCGCAGCTCCGCAAAATGAGCGCGGGCCCATCATGATGCAAATGGCGCAGATCCATGAGCTTTTAGGTGAAGAACCGAAGGCACAGGCGCTCTATCAAAATTTGATCGCTGGCGGCGTGGCCATCAACGGTAAAAAGACTACTGAGCAGGCATACTCGGCTCTTGCTGAATCGCAATTGGCCAAAGGTGAATTTGGAAAAGCACTTAAGAATTTTGAAACTGCTCTCAAGATGGCTGCGCCCGATCGGCGCGGATATCTTACCTACCGTATCGCTTGGTGCCACTTGGATTTGGGCGAGCAAGCGCTCGCAGTGAACACACTTGTTCGCTTGCTCAAGAGCGATGAGCTTCTTTCGCGCGAGACCCCGCAAGGTCTCGTGAAAGACGAATCGTTTCAAGAAGACGCATCACGCGATCTCGCAACTTTCCTTTGCCGCGGACCGATGAAGCCAGGTGATATTAAGTTGCTCGATAGCCTTTCTCCAGACCGCGCTAAGCGCGACAATCTTCATTTCCTCGCGGGTGAGTGCGAACGTCTCGGTAACAAGCCAGCTGCGCTTCAGGCATGGGCTGCATTTATTGATCACGAAACAAAACCGACGGATCGCCTTGAGGCGATGGTGCGTGTGGCGCAGATCCGCTTTGATTTGAACGAGAAGCCTGAAGCTTTGGCCGGTATGCGACGTGCTATCACGGCGTGGGACAAAGATGGTTGCGATGAGGCGACTGTTTGTGAGCCTCTCAAGATGCGCATTCGCAAAATCGTAACGGACTGGAGTCACGCTGAGAAAAAGGCGCCGACTCTCATGTTACTTGAAGCTTACCAAGCTTATTTGGCGAAGTTCTCCGATGACACCGAGATGACGTACTGGGCAGCGGCGACCGCTCGCACCTTGAAACAAAATCGCGTGGCAGTGGATCTCTATCATCATGCTTCACTTCTCGCTGCGACTGAGCTTGCGAAAAAAGAAGTGCGCGCGGACAAAGATCAATCGAAAGCAATGAATGAGATTCTCGAAGGATCTCTCGGTGGCGAGATTGAAATGGCGGAGCTCTCAAAAGACTTCATCTTGCGTGAGAATGCTTACAATCATTATTTGCGTCTCAATCCAAACGGCAAAGCGGCAACATCGATCCGTTACCAGTTGGCGTATGTGGCTTATGAACGCAAAGATTTGAAAACTGCTGTGAATCGTTTTGATGCGTTTGTTGCCGGTCAAGATTGCCAAGTGAAAGCTCCTAGCGCTCTGTGCGTAAAGGCTGCGGATTTAGCGCTCGATGCAGTTGCGGGACTCAAAGACGATGTCACACTTGAAAAAGAAGCGACCCGTCTCGCCCAGCTCGTGCCTTCGCGCTCGGTCGAATACACGCGCATCGCACGCAAGTCGGCACTGAATCAGGTTGCTAAAACAACCAATGATCCTAAAAGCTCAACCGGTGATCTTGAAGCCGCTCTTGCGAAGCTCGGCACTGTCAATTTGGCAGGCGCTTCGAATGACGAAAAATTGGTTTACTGGAAAAACCGTTTGATGCTTGCTGAAAAAGCGAAAAACTTAGAAGAGACAGATCGTTCGGCGAACGGTTTGCTCGCGCTCAAAGGTCTTTCGGCTCGCGATCGTGAGTTCGCTCTCGCTCGAAAGTCTTGGGCGGCCGAGATGCGCTACGATTTCGCAAAAGCATTTGCGATCTCCAAAAATCTTGAAATGCCTGATCTTAAAAAGGACGAGCGTCTCTTGCGCTTGGCTTTGCTTGCAGAGCTTGCGGGTAAGAATCCGCGTTCGTACGAGGAAGATTACTTGAAGATGCATCCGCGTGGACAAGAGTCGGCGATGATGGAAGCAAAGATCGTGCGCCAATCGCGCAACGAATTGGCCGAACTCAATCGCCATCCGAATCTTGAGCGCTACCCAGATATCTACGCGCCATTGGCACTTGAGATCTTTGCGAAGTCGAACAACAACTCGTTCGGTGAACACGCCGTGAAGATTCACGGTGTGATTTCAACTCCGGCAGGTGCAGCGATCGCTCGTCATCTGTTTTTGCGGAGCTTTGAAAGAACCCGCAATGCTCTTGCAGCTTCGAAGATTCGCACATCAAGTGATGCCGCGATTGGAAGCTCTCTAACGAAGCGTTTGG
>JAYVND010000680.1:0-3143 GCA_043758635.1 Bdellovibrionales bacterium | reverse complement strand
GCTCTCAGTGGGCAAATCCCCCGGATCAATCGTCGCCCCGACCGTCGCCCCTACCATCACCGCCAACAAGCCTAATGCGAGCCCCAAAGGCAAAAGCTGCAACTCTAAACGCCGGCTTCGCAAAAGTCCTGAAGGCAATTGGTCAACCAGCAATGGGCAATTCAGCCGAATAAGTTTCAGCATGGTGACTGAGTCAATCTTCGTTCGAGGATTCAGGCGCCAGCGCGCGAGTTTCTATCGGCGCCTCTGGCTCTGATTGGCTTCGGCTCGAAGCTCCGCCAACTTCGGGGCGAACTCGAATTGAGGCAGCTTTTGACTTGATCGTGACGGAACCTTTCGGACCCGCTCCCTTCATGCGACCCGACGCAAACTTTGAGGATGTAGTCTGCGAGGGACGAATCTCCTCTGGAGCCGTTAAAGTTCCAGTCTCAGTCTGCAGGCGGATGGCGGCCCCTGAGCTTGCGGGTAAGCGAACGGCAACCGGTCCTTGTGCCGATTCAATGTTCACATCCGATTCGCCTTCGAGTTTAGCGATGACCGGAGCGGTATCGGTTTGACCGCGCACGGGGCCTTCAAATTTTGCAACATTTAAAGCGCCGCGACCTAGCTCGAAATCAATGGCGCCATTCGAATCCGCTACGTTCGTGGGTCCGGAGTGAGTGCGCACGAATACATTTCCTGCGACATTTCTTAAACTCGAATCGCCCGAGAAATTATCAAGATGAATGTCTCCTTCGACGTGGTCCGCAACCAACTTTCCTTGGAAGCTATCCACGTCGACCGCACCATGCTGCTTCAAGATTCGCATCTCGCCGTGCTGAACTTGAACCTGAAGATCACCAAGAGTGTCTTCGGTACGAATCGAGCCTTGCACCACGGTTGCCGAAACATTTGCCTGCCAGCCGCGAACGTCAACGGATCCGCTGTGCAGTGACACTTCCGCTGGAATGCCACGAATCGAATTGACGGAGAGCTCGATGTTCATCTCCGGACTGTTGGGCGCCGTCCAATCCAGCCAATCCTGCGCCGCCGCTGAAGTTTTCGCTTCGATGTAGATCACATGGCCATCACGACGAGTCTGCAGTGCAAGTGAATCAAACTTCGATCCCCACTGAGATAAACCTTTTTCATTTAAAGTTTTGCGCGCTCTTAACAGGGCAGTTACTACCGTCGCAGTGGGCTCAGAATTTTGCGCACTCGCGCCACCGACGACGAGCACCGGCAGATTTGCACCGACCGTGGCTGCAGCTCGCCCGCTGCCGAGACCATTCTGAGATCCGAAGACTTGACCACCCGTCTGAGCCAGATGAATCGTGCCGCGAATTCCCGTGATGACGAAACGGTCGCCATCTTGAATCTCAAGACTCGTGTCGCGAAATTTTACATCTTTTGTACCGCCGGCAGAATTCGCCACAGTGGCAAATACCGAAAGTGGAATGAAAGCGAAAAGGGCGATTGCGATCCGCGAAGGCTTAGATCTCAAAAGCTGCTTGGGAAACTGGTTCAACATCTGATTTGGGGAAGGCGAAAATGCCGAAGCGTTGACCCGATGTGCAAGTGCCTCAGTAGTCGGTTGATTATCTATTGTCTTTTCAAAGATATTTTCTAAATTGTTTTCTAATTTAATGAAATCTTCCATATCGCCACTCCTTGGCTATTGTCGCGAGAATTTCAATATCCTCGCCACGTCCTGATTCGCTAAAAACCTTTTTAATCGTCTTTTTTTCGCTTTGGCCTAAACTTTACCTGAGATTTCGTTCGATGAGTCGTCCTGTTCGCCTGCGAGACCTGCCAGGATGAGTCTTTCGAAGGCGCTGAGATTCTTCGTCGACTGGATTTTCGCCACAAGGTCTTAGGGCGAGCATAATTTTTTGGAGACAGTGCACAGATTTTGGATCACTTAAATCACACACGTCGTCGACCACCACTGTCAAGCCATCAGGTTCATTCGTCTGGACGTCTGGGTGCGAGCACGACAAAACAATTCGCGTTTGGCGACGTGCCACTTGATTCGTCTCGCAACAGGACATTTGAGTGTACATTTCAGTGTACATTTCAGTGTACATTTCAGTGAGCTTTTGAGTGAGCTCTGGACCCGACGCTTCGAAAAGATTTTCGCGAAGATCGAGATAACTCCACCCAAGAAGTTTTGCCACTTCAGGTCCCATTTCCATATAACGCTGACTTTCGACAATTCTAATGCGGCGCGCGCTAGTCAAAGACGCGGCGGAAATTGGCGCCGCCGCTGTGCGGATCTTCGCGAGTCGAACGATCATTCTAAAAGGCGCTTGGAGCATTAATTTCAGGAGTTCTGCAATTGGAGATGCGATCCGCAACAAGACGCGCGATCTAGCTAGCGATTTCATTCGCGGTTGAGTCTTCGACTTGGGTCTATCTCTCATCACTCATCTCCTTGGGATGCGTTAAGTTCAGTTGAGTTAGAGGATTCTCAAGGCTGAGCAACAACGCACTTGATGCGCGACACGCAAGCGGACCCACCGACTCTATCTCTCCCAGTAACGTCACTGGACATCTGCTCGACTCTACTTCTTTGAGCATCTGCTTGACGCTTTTTCTCTGCCCGTTTTCTCCGCCCGTTCTCTCTGCCCCTTTTCTCAGCCCGTCTTCTCTGACTCTAGACTTCTAAGGAAAGGTTAGGCTCAAAAAAAATTGAGTTAAAACTCTATACACGCAGAGGCTACCGATAGCCCGCTTGATCAATCCCGTTCCACCTAGCATCGATTCTGGCATAGCGCGCTGGGCCTTCCAAGACTTGTTTTAATGGCGGCAGCACAGTTGCACCAACAGGTTGAGTGCGCTGCCGTGCACGAAGACCTGCTCAGGTCCCGGCTCCCGCGTGCTTCAGATTGACAAAATATCGCCAATTGCGTTTGCTTCGGGCGCATCTAAGTTTTGTTAGGTTTTTCAAAGATCGAAGGATCAATTTGCCCGCGCGATAAATCGTTCTGATTGGTCCTGCGGCGATTTGCTCACTTCATTTAGGGGGATCATTCTATGAGCAATTCGACGTCTTTTACGACAACTTCGACGACAACTTTAACGGCATCTTCAATGAATACAGTTTACATCGCTTCCGCAGTTCGCACTCCAATCGCCTCGTTTCAAGGTGCATTCTCGGAGGT
>JAYVND010000679.1:0-9782 GCA_043758635.1 Bdellovibrionales bacterium | reverse complement strand
GCGGATTTTAACCGTCACCGGAAGTGAACTTGCCGCCTTGACGGCGCGAAAGACTTTTTCGACTTGAGGAAGATCTTTAAGAATCGCTGAGCCCGCGCCTTTTTTCACAACTTTCGGAACGGGGCAGCCAAAATTCAAATCGACAAAATCTGCACCAGAAGCCTCAACCACCTTGGTAGCCGATGCCAAAACCTCGGGCGTTTCACCAAATAACTGAACCCCAACTGGACGCTGATCTTGGTTGAATGCCATGAGCTGGAGCGTGCGAACGCTTTTGTACTCGATCCCGTGCGCCGAAATGAGCTCCGTTACGACAACACCCGCGCCAAGTTCACGCATAAAAGAGCGGAAACACTGATCAGTGATGCCGGCCATAGGTGCCAGCACAAACGGATTTGTTTTTAGGTAGTCTCTCAACTGGATTTTCATGCGCGCTCGAGTTGTAGCTGATTGACTTGCATCTCCGCAAGGCTTCTTGCAAACTTGCCACGTGAAAAAATCAAATTCGACTTCTAAGACTGCAGCTGCGAAATCGCCCTCAAAACTTGCGACCAGATCCGAGCGCAAACCAGCACGAAGCGCCGCACCCAAAGCCGCACCCAAAGCCGCACCGAGATCCGAGCGCAAACCAGCGCCAAAAATCAGCGCGAAAACAGCTGTGGGTGCGATGTACACAATCGGCATCGACCTCGGCGGCACGAAAGTCGCCGCTGCGCTCGTCGATCGCAATGGGAAAATCCTACAAGAAGCGCGTGTTCCAACTGTTCCCCCATGGATGGAATCTACAGACGGCGTCGGCGCAAAAACAAAACCGACTCCCGCGCAGGTGAAAAAACACATCGACTACGTCGTCAAAGCAATGGCCGACGCGACTGTGCATGTTCTTGCTCCCGTTAAAGATGGCGGGCGCAAAGTTGCATCAAAGCATATCTTGGGAATCGGTCTCGCTTCTGCAGGACCGATGAACATCGAAAAAGGCACTCTCGAACATCCGTCTAACTTTCACGGCTGGCAAATTGTTCCCCTCGTAAAATTGCTCGAAACGGAACTCAAACACCGCGGCCTTAATATTCCGGTGAGTTTCCAAAACGACGCGATTGCGGCGGCTCTCGGCGAGGGTTGGGTTGGCCAAGCAAAAGGCTGCATCACCTACTGTATGATCACCGTTGGAACGGGAATAGGGTCGGGCGTGATTCTCAATAAACGCCCGGCGCAATCGCAAGGGATGGGCTCTGAATGGGGACACATGCTCGTCAATGTTGCGGGTACAAAAGAAGACGCGAACTCTTTCAATGATAGATCGGTTGAGGGATACGCATCAGGTACCGGCCTCATGCGGCGTGCAAGCGCCAGAGGACTTCCATTTGCAAATCCTTCTGAACTAGCGAATGCCGCCCGCAGTGGCGATTCGCGCGCACGTGAACTTTTCGAAGATGCACAGGAGGCGCTCGCGGCTCTTATGTACACTCTTTCGCTAGGTTTTCATCCGCAAAAATTTGTTGTGTCTGGAGGTATGATTGCGATTCAAGATCGCTACCTCCCGCAAGCCATCAAGCTTTACACTGCAATGATGACAGCTAAAAATCCAGCCTTCGTCGCACAAGTGGGCGTGGCTGAGCTTGGCGTTGAAGCCGGAGTGATCGGCGCCGCTTGGCTTCCGCACCTGGACGCACTCGAAGAAGAAGACACAAAACCTGCTCTCACGGCGGGATCTGTGAGGCCAGCTTAGAAAAAAGCGGTAGGTGTCGCCGTCAACGGCACCGTTAATGTCGCCGTCAATGGCAAAAGCAAAACGATTTCGAAATCCAAAGCGCGCTCACGAAGGTAAACCAGATGTTTGAATACCGAACTAGCTCCAAAAGCCAAAGCTATATGCTCTCGTCTGAGAGCTTTCTCGCTACGATCGAAGCGGTCATGGAAACGGACTGGCTCGCGAATCTCGCCAATTTTTCATCGCTCGTGATAAATGAGATTCCAGGCCTCAACTGGGCAGGTTTTTATCTGATAAAATACATCCCTGAGGAGCTAGTGCTTGGCCCTTTCCAGGGGAATCCAGCCTGCATTCGCATCCGCCTCGGAAGAGGCGTTTGCGGCACGGCCGCAAAAGAAAATCGCACTTTGATCGTCGATGACGTGGATCAGTTTCCCGGGCACATCGTATGTGATTCGAATTCTAAGTCCGAAATCGTTGTTCCAATCTTCATCGAGGGAAGAGTTCGCGGCGTTTTGGACGTTGATGCACCGACGCTCGCACGATTTGACAAAATAACGGCTGAAACTATAGAAAAAGCAGTTAAAATCCTTGTATCAAAAACCACCTGGCCTGCTGCGTTTTAAGAATGTATGACATTGAACCTTGGTTAGGAATTGCGTGGACTTGAAAAGGTCTTGCAGCGGACTTGAAGCGGATTTAAAGCGAACTTAAATAAGTCGCGCGCATTTGTACTGGTTTGCTCGAAGTCATCTTGTAAGTGACTTCAGCAAGTAACCTATGAGACTTGCTCGGACATCATTCGAATGATGCGAATGATGCGAATGATGGCTGAAGCGATGACACGGTTGCTCCCGAAATGTTCTCGTAATTTTGCACGCAGGCTCTTGGCTTGTCGCTCTTCAAGATTGAAAAAGATTGAAGTTCGAAAATCGAGACCTAAAAGACGTGCCAGAAACTAGGTAGTGAAATGGATTTAGCGCGGATTAAGCGGATTTTGATCGGTAACCCAATTGAAACCGAGATGGCGGCCCATCAGTCGATTCCAAAGTGGAAAGCTTTAGCTGTTCTCTCATCAGACGCGCTTTCTTCAGTTGCCTACGCGACCGAAGAAGTTTTACTCCCCCTTGCCGCTTTTGCATCTGCAGCTGTGGCTTGGTCGATTCCGATCGCCCTCGCGATTGCGTTCTTGTTGATAGTCGTGACGATTTCATACCGTCAAACAATTGATTCGTACCCAGGTGGCGGCGGCGCGTACACCGTCGCAAAAGAGAACCTTGGAACCAACGCCGGTCTTGTTGCTGGTGCTGCGCTTCTCATCGACTATGTCCTGACCGTTTCGGTTTCGGTATCTGCCGGTGTTGAGAATATCTCTTCGGCCTTTCCGACTCTCGCTCCGCACAACGAACTTTTGGGCGTTCTCTTGATCCTTGTGATCATGCTTTTCAATCTTCGCGGAGTGAAAGAGTCGGCGAGTGTTTTTGCTCTCCCCACTTACCTCTTTATTGGATCGTTTTTACTTTTGATTGGTGTCGGCGCTTACCGCTTGGCAATCGGTGATCTGCACCAAATTGCACCGATCGTGCACGAAGCTTACCCGGAAATTCCGCTCTTCTTACTTCTGCGAGCCTTCTCATCAGGTTGTTCAGCTCTCACGGGGATCGAAGCAATCTCGAACGGCATTCCGATCTTCAAAGAACCTCAACAGCGAAACGCAAAAATCACGATGGCCTGGATGTCTTTCATCCTCGGCTTCTTGTTCTTATCGATCACGCTTTTGTCACATGTGATTGGAATTGTTCCGCACGAAGGCGAAACCGCAGTCTCTCTTTTGGCGAGCGCCGTGTTCGGAAAAACTTGGCTCTACTTCTTAGTGCAAGCGTCGACAGCATTGATTCTTTTACTTGCAGCCAACACAAGCTATGCAGACTTTCCGCGCCTCTCATCACTGCTTGCAAAAGACGGTTTTCTCCCACGCCAGCTTGCAAGTCTCGGTGATCGCCTGGTGTTCTCCAACGGGATTATGGGTCTGAGTTTCGCATCGATTCTTTTATTAGTTCTGTTCCGTGGCGAAACGCATCTTTTGATTCCGCTCTACGCGGTCGGTGTTTTCATGTCGTTCACGCTGTCTCAGACGGGAATGATCGTCCATCACATTCGCACCAAGCATCCGGGCTACATTCGCTCGATGTTTTTCAACTGCCTCGGGGCTCTGACAACCCTTTTGGTGCTCATCGTGATTTCGATCACGAAATTTACGCACGGCGCATGGATGGTCATCGTTCTGATTCCGTTGTTGGTGATATTGTTCAAGCAGATCCGCACGCACTATGTATTCACCGCTAAAAAACTAGCGCACGAGACAGATACAGATTGCCGACCAATTTCGGGTTCAAAACATATCGCGATCGTACCGGTTTCGGGTCTTCATCCAGGTGTCACTGATTCGTTGCGCTACGGGCTTTCGATTGCGCAGGATGTGCGCGCTTGCTTTGTGGATCTTAGTCCCGAAGCAACTCAGCGGCTAAAACTCTCATGGAAACGTCATGAGCTAGCCGTTCAACTGGTTGTTCTAAAATCGCCCTACCGTTCGGTGATTCGTCCGATTCTTGATTATGTCGACCTTGTTGTGAAAGAGAACCAAGGCGAACGCATCACGGTCATTATTCCAGAATTTGTAACCGTTCGCTGGTATCACAAGTTTTTGCACAACCAGACGGCAATCTTACTTTATGCAGCTCTTCGCGGCCGGAGTAATGTCGTCGTGACGAGTGTTCGTCATTATTTGGCGGAGTGATCATCGGTGTAAGTTTCGATCCGCTCCGCGGATCAGGCGGTCGCAACAAGTGCTCCCTTAACGTTTCGATCTGCTCTGCAGATCAGGCGGTCGCAACAAGTGCTTGAACTCTCGCGCAGTTTCGCCAAAAATTAGGGCCATCTAGAACAACCAAGGTGGCCTGCATGAAAAAAATCAAAGTTCAAAATCCAGTAGTCGAGCTCGACGGCGACGAAATGACCCGCATCATTTGGCAATTTATCCGCGAAAAACTTATCAAGCCTTATCTCGAAATCGATTTAAAGTATTATGATCTCGGCGTCGAGAATCGCGATGCGACCAACGACGAAGTCACGGTGGAATCGGCAAACGCGATTCGCAAATACGGCGTCGGTGTAAAATGCGCAACAATCACTCCCGATGAGGAGCGCGTAAAAGAATTCAAGCTCAAGCAGATGTGGAAATCACCAAACGGCACCATCCGCAATATCTTGGATGGAACTGTTTTCCGTGAGCCAATCATTTGCGAAAATGTACCCCGCCTGGTTCCGGGTTGGACGAAACCAATCTGTATCGGCCGTCACGCCTTTGGCGATCAGTACAAAGCGACTGATTTCGTGACCAAAGGCAAAGGCAAACTCACCATCACGTTTGAAGGTGAGGACGGCAAAACGATTTCACACGAAGTCTACAATTTCAAGGGCGATGGTGTGGCACTCGCGATGTACAACACCGACGAATCGATTCGCGGCTTCGCGCACTCGTGTTTCAACCAAGCTCTCGGCAAAGGCTGGCCTTTGTATCTCTCGACAAAAAACACCATCTTGAAAAAGTACGATGGTCGTTTCAAAGATATTTTTGAAGAGATTTACCAGAAGGAATACAAAACGAAATTCGAAGCGGCAAAAATCGTTTACGAACACCGTTTGATCGATGACATGGTGGCATCAGCTCTGAAGTGGAGTGGTGCATTTGTATGGGCATGCAAAAACTACGACGGCGACGTTCAGTCGGACACCGTTGCACAAGGCTTTGGGTCTTTGGGTTTGATGACTTCTGTCCTCGTAACGCCAGATGGAAAAACGATGGAGGCCGAAGCGGCACATGGAACTGTGACTCGTCACTTCCGTATGCACCAGCAAGGCAAACCAACTTCGACAAACCCGATCGCTTCAATCTTCGCCTGGACTCGCGGTCTTGCGTTTCGCGGTGAACTCGACGGCAATAAAGAACTCATTAATTTTGCTCACACTCTGGAGAAAGTTTGTGTGGACACCGTTCAATCAGGTCACATGACAAAAGATCTCGCGATGTTGGTTCACGGCGATAATGTCACCGCCGATCAGTACATGAACACCGAGCCGTTTTTGGATTTGCTCGATAAAAATTTAAAGAAATCTCTAGGGTTTTAGTCCCTCGTCCCC
Source organism: Bdellovibrionales bacterium (assembly GCA_043758635.1). Taxonomy (GTDB): domain Bacteria; phylum Bdellovibrionota; class Bdellovibrionia; order Bdellovibrionales; family JAMPXM01; genus JAYVND01. Next base: position 3,871 of record JAYVND010000679.1, on the reverse strand, counting down.
ATGAGTAATCGGCGATCAAATCCAAAAATGAAACAGAATTCGCTAGTTCATTTTTAGTTGAACTTTACCTTAAGTACTAAAACGTTAAGAGGAGTCCGCAGGGGCTCCTCTTTTAGTTAAAAGCACAGGTTCTCCACACGCCTCCGAATTCAGCTCCCATCTGATCGAATACATTGTAAAGAACAAATGCCGAGACGAATTCCTAGATGACTAAAACTCGGCGCGAGAAATTCTAAAAGTGGGAATTGAGTTGGCAAAAACTTCGCGTGATCTCATACGACTCTCTTCTACTGGCCTGATTGGTCCCGATGATCTCTTCCAGATCGATTCTTGGGGAAAGGCAGATATCAATCTTGTCACTCATGCGCACTCAGATCACGCGCGCGTGGGATCTCAGGAATACTGGTGTGTCGAGGCGAGCGCTCCGATTTTAAAACAGCGTTTGGGACAAGATATTAAATTACGAACCTTTCAGTACGGAGAAACTACGAAAATTGGCAACAGCTGGGTGTCGTTTCATCCTGCGGGACACATCCTCGGCTCCGCCCAAGTTCGGGTCGAAAATGGTTCAGACGTCTGGGTTTTCACGGGCGATTTCAAGCGTGATTTTGATCCGACCTGCGCGCCTTTTGAAGTCATCGAGTGCGACACCTTTATCACTGAGGCGACGTTCGCTTTGCCAATCTACTCGTGGCAACCGATGAGTGAAACCGCGCGCGAGATCATGGATTGGGTTGAGATTTGCAAACGAGAGGGACTTACCGCACTGCTCTTTTGCTATTCGCTCGGAAAAGCGCAACGCGTTTTGGCCGCGGTAAAAGATATGATTCAAGACGAAGTTTTGCTTCACGGAGCAATGCTTAACATCACGCAAATTTACCGCGACCAAGGCGTCGAGATGGCGAAGACCATTTCCGCTGCGGACTTCACCGGCGATCCGGTTGGCAGATTGGTGCTTGCGCCTCCGGCCGCCCATCGCAGTCCGTGGATGAAACGATTCAAGTCAGTCTCGACAGGTTTTGCGTCGGGATGGATGGCAGTCCGCGGGGTTCGTCGACGCCGAGGATACGAACGCGGTTTTGTAATCTCCGATCACGCGGATTGGAAAAGCCTCGTAACAACCATCGAAGAAACCAAAGCCTCACGCGTGCTGGTCACGCACGGTGACGGCGAGACATTCGCTCGCTATTTGCGAGAAGCGAAGGGGCTCAATAGCCAGCCGCTCAAAACTCAATTCAGTGAAGAGGAAGAGGGCACATGAAAGCCTTCACGGAACTGTTTAAAGAGCTTGATCAAACCACTTCGACCAACGAAAAAATTCATGCAATCACCGATTTTTTAAAAATCCAAGATCCGGCGACCAACGCTTGGGCGCTGTTCCTACTCACGGGTCGCCGGCCCAAACGGCTGATCGGTTCTGGAAAACTTCGCCTCTGGGCGCAGGAGTTCACGGGCATACCCGATTGGTTGATCGAGGAGTGTTACTCCTCCGTGGGTGACACGGCCGAGATGATTTCACTCATTGTCGCAGCATCACCCGAACATCACGCGCGCCGCGAGGTCATCGAAGCGTCCAAATTAAGCGCACGACCGCGAGTGAACCATGCGCCCGGGCCGGCAGTTCATGCCAATGAATCTCTCACAAATTCATCTCTCGAGGAGATCGACGAGAATCTCACCCTCGCGCAATGGATGAATGACCGAATCTTCGCGCTCGCGCACCAGGATGAGATCGAACAGCGTCGTCAAGTCATTGCCTGGTGGATGGGTCTCGATCAGGAGTCCATTTTTATTTTGAACAAGCTCCTCACCGGTGGCTTGCGCGTAGGTGTTTCCGAAACTTTGGTTTTCCGCGCCCTCGAAAAACTCACTGGCTTTCCTCGGTCGGTCATCGCTTCCCGCATGATCGGCAACTGGCAAGTCGACACGAGTTTTTACGAGAGGCTCTTGCGTCCGCCCGACGACTCAGAAGGCGTGGATAAGTCTGTGGAAGCCGGCGCGATTCCACACCCGTTTTGTTTAGCTGCTCCTCTCGATGGGGACAGTGTAAAAATGCAGGCTGACCTCGGTGACGTCAAAGACTGGCTGCTCGAATGGAAATGGGACGGCATCCGCTGCCAGATCGTAAAAACGAAAACTCAAATTGAGATCTGGTCGAGAGGCGAAGAACGTATCACCGAATCCTTTCCCGATCTCGTGCATCTAGCGAAAAAGATCGACAACGAATTTATCCTCGACGGCGAACTTTTGATCGGCTCGTGGAGAAATCCACAGCCTTTTCAAGATTTGCAAAAGCGCCTCAATCGTAAAAAGCCGTCGGTGAAGCTGCAAACCGAGCTCCCTGTCACCTATTCAGCCTACGATCTCTTGAGTCTCGACGGAGTGGACCTTGCTCCACTCGCTCTTCGTGAACGCCGACATAAACTTGAAGAATTTATGAGTCCACGATTGGATGAGCGTTGGGGGCTATCGCCGGCGCTGATCGTTGCATCCTGGTCCGAGGCCGAAGCGAAAAAGAACGAGGCCCGAGGCACAGGTGCCGAAGGCTTGATGGTGAAAAGTCTCAACGCAGCATATCAAGTGGGTCGCAAACGAGGCGTTTGGTTTAAGTGGAAAATCGACCCCTTGACGGTCGATGCGATTCTAACTGCAGCTCAACCGGGGACAGGCCGCCGCGCCTCGCTCTACACTGACTACACCTTCTCGATTTGGAAGGGAGATTTACTGGTGCCAATCGCGAAAGCATACTCGGGCTTAACCGACGAGGAGATTCGCTCGCTTGACCACTGGATTCGTCGCAATACGATTGATCGTTTTGGGCCAGTTCGAACTTTGAAACCCGACCGGGTTTTTGAACTTGGGTTCGAAGGAATTGCGCAAAGTCAGCGACATAAATCTGGTTATGCTCTGCGCTTTCCACGCATTCTTCGGGAGAGGCTGGATAAACCTGCGGCAGAAGCTGACCGAGTGGAAACGCTCGCTGCTCTTTGCGTCGAGTTGGCAGATATGAGCGGAACAAAATCCAAATCATTACCGCGAGATAATTCTGCAACCGATTCTGCAACGAAGTCTGCAAATGACGATAATACGAAGATGCAAATTTCTTTGCCCGGTCTAGAATCAGAGATCAGCTGATGAACCGAAGTGGAGCATTTCACGACTGGTTCAGGGGACAAGGATGGGAAGTTTTTCCTTTTCAGGAGCAGGCCTGGGAAAGTTACCTCAGCGGTCGATCTGGACTCATCTCTGTCCCTACCGGCAGTGGGAAAACATACGCCGCAATCGGCGGGCCAATCATTGAGTGGCTTTCTAAGCCCCAAGATCAGCTTTTTTTAATTTACGTTTCCCCCTTGCGGGCGCTCGCGCGCGATTTGGTGAAGGCCATCGAGAGGCCTATCATTGATCTCGACTTAAAAATGGACGTCGCCTTGCGCTCAAGTGATGCCACAGCTAAGAGCCGCGCTAAAATGAAGCTTAAGTTGCCGTCGATTCTTGTGATCACTCCTGAGAGTCTCGAACTCCTAATGACGGAAGCAAGGTGGGAGGAACATGCCCGTCATTTACGGGCAATCGTGATCGACGAATGGCACGAGCTGCTTGGTACCAAACGCGGATCGATGCTAGAGCTGAGCCTCGCCAGAATTCGCGGACTCTGCCCACAGGTCAAAACTTGGACCGTTTCGGCAACGCTCGGGAATCTTAACGAGGCTGCACGCGCTGCACTTGCGCCAGAAAAGGTTCCCGTTCTCGTGACTTCAAATGATCCGGGCACTCGCGAAATCCGAATTCAGACGTTGCTTCCCGAAACTCCAACTGCATTTCAATATCTCGGTCGCTCAGGAATCCGGATGATTGATCAGGTGATCTCAAG
>JAYVND010000678.1:0-3151 GCA_043758635.1 Bdellovibrionales bacterium | reverse complement strand
GTATTCTGACATTGATCATTGTGCTGACAATAACTGTCAGGGGACGCCAAGCTATGCCAATAGCATTGGCTGCTAGGGCTCGCAGCTAGGCTTTCCTGTGAGAATTTTAGAGCTTCGAGACCGTCTTTTGAAATCAACTCGTGTTCCAGCACGACATTCCAAGAAAAATCATTCTTCAGTGCGTGGTAGGTCGAATGAGAGCTGATTTTGGACCACAGATATTCGACTTGCGCCAAACTTCCTTCCGTTTCGCGAAGAGCGCCGCTCGCATCATAATACGGGGAAGATAAGCCAGCACTATACACAAGAGAGAATAAAGTGGCAGAAATCGCTGCGATGCCTCCGAGGCTAAAACTCAAAGAGGCAAACAAATTCTTAACTCCATTTGCCCGCGGCTGAAACCAAACTAAGATTTGAGTTTGGGTATCGCGACTCCGAAATTTTCGGGCCGACTAACAGTCGGTCTTGGCTCGCTTCAATTTGCCAAAATATTATTCCACCCGATTCGGTCAATCGCAGTCCCATTCGTGAACACAATCTCATGCATTTGCACGACAACTCGACAGTCACTGAGATGGAAGAACCCTTCCAATCTGAGCAGAAAATCTCGACTGCAAAAATAACGAAGACCGCATCAGAGAATTGCGAGCAACGAAGGGATTTGTGCCACCGAATAGCATCGAAATGACAGCATAAAAAATATTGGTCTGGGCTACGACCAGTCGCAGTTTGTCTCTCAACAGGTGAATGATGTGCGCGTAGCAGCCTCAAATTCGGGAGCTTCATTCAGGTTTCCCATCGAAGAGGTTTGAGGGCGCGGCGATCTTCTGTATTTCAGCTCTTTGCTAGGCAATGATAATTCATCGCCTGATGGAACAATTGAGGGGCGTGAGTTTTCTGAATTCGCAATGGCAAAATTTGGAGAAAAATTCTTGCTGGAATTGAATGGGCGGAATAAATCCGTGCTTCTTTTAAGTTGAGGTGCGGCCTCGACAAGACTTACTGAACTCGGCTCTTCCAATCACCTGCTCGATTTCGCTGAGCTTCCTCAGTTTCAGTCTGACAACGATTAACTTCTGCGCGAAAGCGGATCTTTACGACAGTCTTTCTTCGTGCATCAGACGCTCGTTTTCATGCCGCGGAAGACGTGTGAGTCGAGTGATTTCGTGGGACAATTTCAAAAGATTGAGTGCTCAGTTTGAGCCTAAAAGTGGCGTGTCGTTCAATCGGTCGGTCATTCGTTGGACCAGCGATCTCGATTCAAGGAACTTGTCAGCCAATTTTGAAGTTGGTGAACTTGAACTTTATTCGTGGAACTTTTTGAACGAGCGAAGTTATAACTTAAAATTCGGGTTCCTTTCAGAAGTGCGCGCCTTTCATGAGACGCGCTGACTTGAGAGCTGTAAGCGGAAGCTTTTGCTGAAGTGTCTTCTGAATCGGCAGGCGCTTTTAAATCGCTTCAGCTTGATCCTGCAAAAATTTACACAAATCAGAGACTCTTCGTTGTCACAGGTTTCGAGAATCTGGTGATACGACCAAATCCGACACTCCGAATATCGCGGATTTCAGTACGATTGAGAGAAGCTCAGCTGAAGTTGGTTTGCCTCATTTTAAAATAGTGAACACAACTGTTGCCCGATGCGCAAATTTGAAAGCTGCGCGCATTTTCGAAGCAATGCCAGCAGCGCTTGCTGTCGCTCCCATGACGTGACTTCGTCTGATCACGGCACTTCTTATGCGATTCAATGGTTGATGCAGAAGCCGAGCGACATGAGAAGTAATCCAAGCATCACAAAGCCACAAAGTCGGAATCAAAATTCTGATTTACTATCGCGAAAATTAAATGATTGCGGCACCCAGCATGCAGCCGCAATCACCTTGCTCCGGAGGCTGATTCTCTGCGCTGGGATGAGATGAACGCGAAGTTCAACGTTACGTAGTCTCATCGTCGTCGGGTTAACTTAGCGAGCTGAAGGTATCGAAAAATATTTTGAAGAAATTTTGAGACTTTCTAAAAATGTCATTGATGTCGAGATGATTGACAGCTCTCTTCGTCAATCGCTTTACGACCCCGTCAATCTAACAAGAATTCATGAACTCAATCCGTAAGTTACGATTGTACTTAAGACCGGACTGAATTTGTTTAGTGGCCTCAAGCTTGCAGTTTTGGTCGGCAATCAACAATTTACCGAAGGATCAAAATGAAGACCAGTCGCCGAAACTTTTTATTGCAGCTTGGTGGAGTCGCACTTGCTGCCCAAGCGTTTCCTCTTCGCAAGGCCCAAGCCAATTCATCTGCAGAGGCCTTGACAGTTCGATCAGGCGAGTCGCGATTGGTCCCACAGACACATCACTATCATTTCTTAAGCGTTCCGGCTGAAGTGATTATCAACCCGCCGGCAGAGGGATTTGTAGTTTCGAGCAGCCTTGATCAAGAACCCAATCATCCCTGGTTGCACACTCATTTTCATAAGATTCGGCTAACACAAGCTCAACTTTTGACCATTAAACAAGGTGGTTCGATTGCGGCAGAAGATAGCGTTGGAGATCATCAATGGGTGATCAGCATTGCAAATCAAATTGCAACAAACTGATAAGTGATGCGGTTCCCAAAGTCGCTTTTGCATCTGGGAACCTCTTTTTTGAAAATAAAGACACCAACTTTGAATGAACGAATTCGAAATCACTCAGGAATATTTGGCATAGAAGAAAAGGCGTGTCACGCCCGCGGAAAGTGAAGATGGGATCAGGCACCGTGGAAGTACAATCGCCGCGTGTCCACGATTCTCGTGAGGGTAAGAAATTTCTCTCTCAAATCCTCCCACCCTATTTGCGAAAGTCTCCGAAGGTGGAAAGCCTTCTTCCTCTTTTATATCTAGAGGGTCTTTCGACGAACGATTTTCAGTGGGCACTGCGTGAATTTTTAGGCGAAGGCGTCAGTGGTCTAGCCCTGCTTCAATCGTGAAGCAAAAAAAGATTTGGGAGGCTGAGTTTACCGAATGCTCAATGCGCCCGATCACCAAAAAATACGCCTAGATTTGGGTCGACGGCGTAAATATCGAAATCCGACTTGGTGAAGACGAAAAAGTTTGTCTGCTCGTTGTGCTCGAAGTCACCGAGACAGGGCAAAAAGAACTTCTGGCGGTAGAAG
>JAYVND010000677.1:0-3160 GCA_043758635.1 Bdellovibrionales bacterium | reverse complement strand
TCCTGTGTAAACAGATGGTTGTCGTAAAGTAACACCCATTTTGAGGAGTTCCCGTTTTCTTACAATTCAAATTTCCACCAGACGCGGGACGCGGCCATTGGAAGTTTTAATTTTGATGAGAGATCCTACGACACCAACCTTGAAGCTTCAATTCTCGTAAATAACTGCCCGGCATTAGCCGCTGATGTTCAAAGCGAAGCCAATCAGTTGCTGCTTGATTACAATCGAGATATTTCGGCGGGCAGATGTATTCCAGCCGGCGACCCGCCTCTCTTGATGCGCGTGATGGGCTGGATGGTCAGTCCATTTTTTTAATGACCCGATGAAAGTATCCTGACCAAATGCAGCGTTTTGGAAGATCTGAAAATTTAGAAGCGACGGGGACTCAATTCAAATGATTTACAATTTTCTCTAAGAGTGCAGGCAATTTCGGATTCACATCCGTCACCGGCACCTGGTGAGGAATATTCAGTGATTTCTCGTAAGTGAGCACCGTGAGATTTGGATAGTGGATCGAAACATATTCACGCGCAAATTTGGGATCAACAGTTTCGTCGGCATCGCTCGTGACGAGAAAAGTAGGCACTGTCGACTGAATTGATTTTTGCGACGCAATTTTTTCAGAATCGATCGTGGGGAGTGAATCGCAGAATTTAAGGGATTCGATCTCTGTCAAAAGCGGTAGACCAGGGGTGTGATACTGCGGAAAAAGCTTGAAGACACGGTGATCGTTGGGTGCCGTGACTCCCGCGACCCAACTCGGTAAAACATCAACGTATTTGGAGGTCCAGACGTTGATTGACTCTGCCCCCCATTGCTTCGCTTTTAGGTAAGGTGAGAGTAAAATAAGCGACTTCACTTCGGCGCCAAGTGGGTCGTTTAAAACAAAATCGTTTGCAAGCCCACCGCCCCACGACATTCCCACAAGCGATACATCAGAATAGCACTCCTTCAGTCGATTGAAATTCGAATGAACATTTTCGCGGTAATCGGCCATTTTGATATGATTGGCATTCTTAGGACTGGTGCCAAATCCCATGACAAGAGGTGAGAGCACGGTAAATCCCGCTTGATTGAGTCGAGTCGCAACCGACTCAACTTCAAAGGGCGATGCTAAAAAGCCATGCAGAACAAGGACGGCGCGGCCATTGGTTCCACTTCTGAATCGTGATTGATTGCCGGGCCGAATGCCGCCATCTCCAAAATCACGATAGCGTTGGTCCTGAGCTTTTGTGTCGAGTTGAATCTCTTCAGTGAGTCGATCGTCGCACCCGGAGGCAAACGCTTTCGGCAATTGAGCAAACATGATGGCGAGGCCGATGGTCAACAAGATGGTCACTCCGACGATCCATTCGACGATCGATTCGACGATCGATCGGCCTAAAATTCGGTGGGTGACGCGCGATGGTTTTGTCATGGCCCGACCATAACGGTGAATTCTTCGAGATGTCACTAGAAGTTTCCATCGAGTCACTGAACCGTTCACTGACTCGCCCACTGACTCGCCCACTGAACCGCTCACCGACCCGATTTCCTACATGCCCAGTTGAACACGAACCATCTAAGTTTTGCGAGTTCAAAATCCAGAAGGGCGATTGAGCTGATTCTTCATAAAATAAGGTTTGCGATTTTCGTGAGCGGCTTGCGCAACTTCTGCGTCCAGCTGCACCTTGAAATCGCCAGTGGGTGTCACCACGAGACCGAGCTGTGTTAAGTTTCCTCGCATCGCTTCACAACCGTAACCCAATCCGATTCTAACTGCGACTTTGTTTCCGCTGACTGGATAATCAAAAATAGCAAAGCCCGAGAGCATGTCCGAGGCTTTCTCCGGAAAATAGACATCACAGTCCATACGCTTGGAGAGCGCAAACGCAACTTCGTCGAGGCTCTTTGCGTTGTGAAGTGCCGTTCCACCGCGTTTTTGCAAAAACGAATCAGCTTTAAGTGCGGTCAAAAGGCTTTCGTTGTCGACAAGCGCTTCTAGGTGAGCGGGCATCGCGACAATTGTGTTCTGATTTTTAGGTGAAGTTTTAGTCTCGAGCGCATTCTTCGCAACGAATGAGCGGCCTGCAAATGGGTGAGCTGCGCCTTCGCCGTAGCCACTTTGCGAGGAGTCAAACGAAGCATAAGGGCCAACAAGCGAAAGCAAACTTACGTTTTCTGCCATATCACTTTGCGATTCGCCCTCTTCAACGCGGCTGCAGTTGGTGAACATACTTTCGCGCACATCGTAGATACGGACCGGAGTGTTTGCATTGCGGTAATTATAGAGAGAATGGTACGTGGCATGATAAGTCGATTTACCTGATGTCAAAGTGCGTGCATTCGTGGCGAAAAGTTGTTTTCCAAATTCTGCAAGATCCGTATCCATTTGGAAGCTGGTTGCCTCGACACCGCTCGGGTAGATTGCGATGTGAACCATGGGTCGGTAGTTTTTTTCGTGTTTGCAGGTCATATCGAATGGTGAGCCCTGAGCGATTTTTTGAATTCCATCTTCGAGGCTAAGAGTTTTAACTTCGGGCGCAGTCTGAGCAGGCAAGCGCGGCGTCGCGGTGTCCATATTCTCGCGAGAGGCCGTTGTCTGATTTGAGTGGATAGTGCTGCAGCCGGTAAAAATAAGCGCGAGAGTTGAAAGGGCTAGCGTCATTTTCACATTCACGGGCGATCCTCCTGAGTTTAGCATCGCAATCTGAATTCACGAGCCTCATGCGGGCAGGTGAATGATGCTTTAATAGTTTACAGGAATTGTAGAGCAGGCAGAAGGCGAAGCCTAAGGATATTCACTTAAACTGATTTCGAACTGTGTCGAGAGAATTAATTTTGCGTCATTATTGCCGCATCGATTCAGATCGGGCGGCGCTACGTGATTCGGGTCTAGGCATGTGAAGACGAATTCGAGTGATGTGGAGTGTGGTGATGCGTTGACTTGATGTCCTGGATATTTGTAGCCTTGGGGGTGTGTCGATTCAGACCTGCAAACATGTCCAAGTCGCGATTCATTTTGAACGACCCTCATCGGCCTCGCGCTATCTCCTAAATTTTCGGATTGCATGAAATTATTTTTTCTCTCTCTCGTAGTGATTTTAATACTGTCAGTCCCACTTCAGGGGCGTGCAGGAAGTTGTGAGCGAGCGGCTCGTAACGCGCTGGCCAAGCATCA
>JAYVND010000676.1:0-3162 GCA_043758635.1 Bdellovibrionales bacterium | reverse complement strand
AGACAGCATATCAATCAAATGAGTTTACTGATGAGTGGGGAATCGGAGATAGTTCTGAATTCTCCGTTCCACCGGGAACTGGTGTTGGCTTCGACGAGCTTTTAGAAAGTCGCAACTGGGAACAGCTCTAGCTGTAGGCCGATAATTTTAATCCAATCTTCGACATCGAACGGCGACATCAATTTTCGTCATCAAACGACGACATGACGCGGAAGGCAATGAGGCGTAAACTCACTGGTGTCGAAACGTACCTTCACGCATCGAACGAATTGATCGTTTAGTGTAACGCGCTGTTATCGAAGCCCGTATTTAAGTAGTTTTCATTCTCCTTGAGTCAAACGGTGCGGATCTGACACTGTGATCTTGGCACCTTCATTGCTTAGTCTATACGATATGAGTGTTCGTCGAAACTTTGATGGCGAAAGTGACTGAGCTGTTTGGAATTTTCCAATCATGCCCTCTCAACTTTTGTTTGTGAGTGATTCGGCGATGCGCAAACTACACAGGGGGAATTTATGAAAGCAGTTATCGCATTGATGTTAGGTCTTTCGTCAGCAGTTGTTGCAAATGCTTACGGCAACCAATCGGATTTTTATCGTGGCATGCCAGGCGGCAGCTACCTTCAGTCATGCCAACGTTGCGGGATGAATGGTGCAACTTTGTATTGCTTATGCCCAGATGGCCGCGGGAACTGGTACAACACTTCACTGAACGTAAACAACTGCCGCACGCCGGTGGCAAACACTTACGGCACATTGACTTGCGATTGATTCCTTGTTTTTCATGGCCAGCGATTTTCAGTTGGTGATTGAATGACAAGTGTTAGTCAAACAGACCTTCATAGATGGCGTTTCGTTTTTAAACGAGCGCCATTTTTTTAGGGCGAGTCGCTAGAGATTCGTTAACGTTTTTCACAGAGCGATTCGTCGATATACGAGCAGTCACCGCCCATCATTTCTTTGTGTTGCCTCCCTCAACTGATGCCTCCCTTGCCTGATCCCTTACTTACGCACCGATGACCAAGGAATAGACAAAAGTCTGCGACCTTTGTCATCTCACCCTCAAAACGCCTTAAATTGCCTTTTAATACGCACTCAGCGCACGCAAGGTGGGTATGGGGCATGCAACTTATTTCCATATCCAAAACTCAATCGAGCCATCTCTTCATGAAAAGAGATGATTTTTGATACTGAGATATCGAAAAGGTGAACGGATGCAGACAAAGAAAATCAACTCGATGACTGCGGCTCGGAAAATAGCGGTAGCGTGTTTCGCATTGTTGTCCTATTCGGCTGTGAGCGGCGCGAGCGATCTCCAACCCGATCTGATCAAGAGTCCCGGTCAACCGGTGCAGCTCAAGTTCGCCGATGGACGCGAAGCTGTTTTGAAGATGACGATTCAACGAGGCGTTACGCTTCCAATTGGATTCAAAATTACTGAAAATACCTGCAACGAAAAAGTCGGAGCTAGTTGCACCTACAGCGCGCCGATATCGCAACTCAAATTCTTTTTTGTATGGAGCAAAAATAATGATTCCAGCAAACTTGATCAAGAGCTTGTCGTTCCCGCGTTGGACTCCAACCCCGAACGCAAAATGGAATTCCAAAGTCTAATTTCGAACTTGTCCAAGGCTGATGCGCCGACAAATGCAGAAGTGCTGGCAATTCCAGAGCAGTTCATCAAGTGCTCAACTTTTGATTGGTTTGAGCCAAATGTAAAAGGCAACCCAAGCACTAGGGTTGTTCGCGCCATCTCGAGCGAGCTCACGCTCAAAAACTCAGAGACAAATTCAGACGAGAATCGATTTTTCGGAACCATTCGGAATGTGCAAATTTCGGCTCAATCTGCTGATACATGGATCATAAAATCGGGTCAAATCACTAAAAACCTTTTTACCGCTCAACCTTTTTTATTTTTCAACGACAGTGCGTGGTATGTGCAAAAAAATGACGGTGAAGTTTGCCAGTTCACGGGTCGTGCCCGAATCGATGCGGCAATTGCTGCATTTCAAAAGGCAGTCGCAGATTCTAAAAAATCTGAAAGCGAAGCCACCTTATACCTTTCGAACCCCGTGGACGACAAGCTCTACAATATCGATGGCAGCATCAATAGTCAGATTATCTACAGTGTAGGAAGTGCGAAATGAGATATCAAAATATAAGAACGATGCTCAATTCATGCCGCACAAGTCTAAAACCACTGGCAGCTGGGGCGAAGCTCGCGATTCTTTTTTTACTTATGGCACCCGTTGCCAATGCAGACTCTATTTCGGATGCAACGTACCTAAGAAAAATCAGTTTTCATTTGCGCGGCTACCAGCCGTTGCCTAGCGAATATGTTGCACTCAATGCAAGTGTGGATCACCAAGAATTTCTGAATTCGAAAATCAAACAATACTTATTGAGCAATGAACATGCGGAGCGAATGGTTTTCCGACTGACGAATGCATTTGCGATGAAATCTCCTTCGACCCGTGACACTCAGCTTGAAGCGAGCAAAGATTCGAGCGGTTCATACCAAGTCCAAGAAGTCAGTCAAGATGCCGCAAGCGATCTCTTTCGGCGCATGGGTCGAGACAATTTGAGTTGGGATAAACTTTTGACTTCAAAGGACTACAACCTTTTTAAACCTACGAATTTTCAGTACGGATCCTTTTATGCCGGCTCCGACTTCAACTTTCTTCAATCGATCCTTCCTCAGCTTGCGCCTTATGTTGACGACGGCACGGCCGCGAATTTTAACCAAAGTATTATTTCCCCGATGGCCGGACAACATGTGCCAGTTTCATTCGAAACTAACGACCCTCGCATTGCCGGTGTGTTGACGACAAATCGTTTTATTCACCGCTATCGGAACACCGCGCTCAACAAAAACCGAAGACGCGCGGCTGCCGTATTTCGAATTTTTCTTTGTGACTCTATGTCGCAAGGCTTTGTTCAGACTTCAGATAAGAAAGAGGATCACGTCAATTCGGTTTTCGAAACCGACGGAACTCTCACTGAGGATCAACTTCGCGAGAGCCTGAAGGGCTCGTCCGCAGAATCTCAGCACGGCAAAAACCAGTCTTGCGTGGGGTGCCACTATAAACTTGATCCAATGGGCCGAACTTTCCAAACGATGACGGATGTGATTGACGATCGACCATCCCCTGGCGCTCTCGCC